>CAZUTR010000085.1:0-9133 GCA_964623545.1 uncultured Pirellulales bacterium
TTCTCCGAGTCGTGGCGGGCTAAGATGAAATTAAAGTTTCGAGCCGGACAATACCAGAAGAAAGTGGCAGCACAGAGTAACTTTCAGGCAGAACTGGACCGTATCCTGAAAAAAGTTCACGATAACGGGATTCACAGTCTAACTTCGAAAGAAAAGAAGACACTCAGAAAAGCTACCAAAGCGGAACAAATGCGAAGCAAACTTTGGTAACGAGGGATTTGAACTTGACACTCAATAGTAAAAAATAAAGCCCCGCAGGGGCTTGCAGGGCTTTTCTGAACAGCCTGTGGTCAAAGAAATCGCTTACTCCCAATGGAATTTTTCAGGCTTACTTAGCAACTCCTCAAGCCGTTCCTTTATGCTTTCGTTTTTGAATTTTGTGTCATTCCACTTCTTAACTTCAGCTTCTTTCTGCTCAACTTCCTTTTGTAATTCTTCAAGGTGTTTCCGCATTTTCTCATACGCCATTTGCTTTCGCCGTACAATGATATCGAAACGGCTGCTGAGAACTTCCTGAAGCTGCTTCTTCAATTCTTCTTTTTTCTTCTCATCGCTCTGGGCCTGGATTTGTTCAAGCAATTCATTTCGTTTCTGCTTCAGCACCAAATCTTCCTTGAGCACCTCAGCTAATTGTGGATTTTCCTCTGATGCCTCTTTGATTCTTCTATACTTTTTAAGACTGAGCCCGAGCTGTCTCATATAAAGTTCCGGGTCTTTTTCTCTCAGTTCAGCCAGTTTCTTCGCATCGTCGGAATAATTTTTTTCCAGCCATTCGATATATTCAGTGTGTTTCTCGCGCATTTGCCTACCACTATGGAATCCTCTTTCGCGTCCCTGACGTTGAGCTCGCATACTACGACCGCCGGGTCCCATTAATGGAAAATCTTTTCCCTCCTGTTTCATCCACTCTCCGGCCTTTTGTCTTGCGAACCGGCGCATAGTTTCTCTGAGCTCGACTTTGAATTCTTCAGGATTGGTGTCCCTTAGTTTCCTCAATTCGTCGGCTCTTGCGGGCTCTGTTTCTGCAATCCTATCCAGTAACCACTCAATTTGCTCTTCCGTCGGCTCAATCCATTTGCCCTTGAATTCCAGCTCATCCTCATCCCAAACATCTTCCTTTTCGTCCGCCGCCAAACATAGCAGGCCAGTTGTGAGAAGGACAGCTGCCAATACCCCTAACACCAGAATGTTTCGATATCGTTTCTCCATATCTTTACCCTTTCCAGAAATCGCCGTTAATTTCTATCAATTCCAGTTCCAGTTCCGTTAACCTGTCATAGCCGTTCTCGCCACTCTCATCGATTTGCAGATTTGCCAGTTCTCCTTTAATTTGTTCGATCTCCGCAGTTAAAGTTGCCAAATCCACATCGTCGGCTGAAATATCGTCACTATCCCAAATGGCCGCGGATATTCTTACTTCATGAGCAGCCGGTTCTGAAATCGGCAGTATCTTTATCAATAATTTCACACTGACAAAACCAATGAGGATGACTGCCGCTACAGCAACAGTAGTTTTATAGAATGTTTTTCTAAAGACGCCGGACCTGTGCATCAGAGAACTGGTAATCTCGGCTTTAATGCTATCGACCAAAACTTTGTCCGGTTCCGGCGCCGGGTATCGCTGGAGGATTTGTTCAGCCGTTTCAATATCCTTAACGGCCTGCTCCGCTCGCTCGGAATCCACGAACTTTGCGAACAGGTCCTTCAGATTTTCACTTTTTTCATTGTTTGTTTTCATATCGAATCCATTAACTGCCGCAGTTTTCTAAGTCCTCGATGAAGCTTCGACAGCGTAGTACCTATCGGCTCAGACCTTATAGCGGCTATTTGCTTGAAGCTTAACTGTGAATAAAAACGCAACATTATCAGCTCTCTTGTATCGGCATTGAGTTTTCCAAGTTGTTTCTGCAATTCATCGGTCATATCGTTTGGAGAGGATTTGTTCTCTACTCCTTGCTCCATTAGTTGCTGTTTCTGCCTCTCAAGCAGTTTTTTTTGGCGTTGCTTGTCCCTGAGGTAATCATGGAATATATTCGATGCTATTTTGAACAGCCAGCCGTCAAAAAAACCGCCCTTATAGGATTTTATTTTCTCAACCAGTTTGACAAAGAGCTCGCTGAGTAAATCGTCGCTAATCTCTTTGTTGCCTGTCAGCCGATAAAAGTAGCCATAGCAGCGACCGGCATAAATATCGACCAATTGCGAAAAACTCTCAGCCCGGCCGTTTTTACAGCCGAGCAATATTCGTTGTAAATCGTCGCTATTTTGCATTTTCGAGTACTTTTCACGCATTTATAGACGGCTCAGTAAAATGCTTTATTGCATAAATTTCAGAAATCTATTATCGTAAATCCCGATATTTATGGCAGAGAATTTTTCGAAAAATACGTGGGGTGCCAAGTTTAAGCGGACTTTCACCAGTATCTTACCTATTGACGAAGCCCGCAAAGGCAAATGCAGGCGCTGTGGGGCCTGCTGTAAACTACCGAATCCGTGCCCATTTTTGGGTGTAGATAAGCAGGGGCTGTGTGTGTGCAGGATTTATTGGATACGTCCTCTGAACTGCCGCAAATATCCGCGAACCAAATCTGAATTGCTCACGGCCGAGACCTGTGGATATACATTTGAGTAAACTGAAAGTCAAGAACCATGCAAACTTTTAGAAGCTCGGCTCCTGCTTATCTTCGTCCTCGTCCTCATCTTCGAGCCTCCAGCGCTCAGATTCATCGATATCCTCGATTTCACGCTGCATATACTTGAACATCTTATCCTGCAATGGCTCGAGCTTCTTATACCATCTGAGCATTGACTGATAGCTGGCCACCAGCATATCCAGGCGAATCAACTGCCATTTGGCCAGGCACTCCGGCTCTTTAATATTAGTAAATGGATTGCATTTGAAAGTCCTGTGACCCTCAGGACTTGTCTCACAAAGTTCGCAATCTTTACATTGAATCATTTTAATACTCCGCTCTAAACCGTTATAAAGCGCTGTTCCGCTTTTCAAAATCCATCCAGCTATAGACTATTATATTATATATCACAAGTTCACCAAAAATATAAGAATCTTTTTTATTAGGTGCTTTTTTACTGATTTAACTGTGATTAGGCGGGAATTTCATAAAAAAAACCGCCGAGCAGTTTGCTCGGCGGCATAAGATGGTTATTATCCGAACTGTTATTTAACGGTGTATTCTCTTGCCGGTATCAGTGAATTCACCAGACTTTCCAGTTCCTGTTCTGTCAATTGGCCATTGACCGCCATCATAGGGAAGGTTCCCGCCGGTGTCTCGATTATGTAACCGCTGCAATCTTCGGCCGGTTCGAAACCGGCATTTTTAAATGCGTAGGGCACCCAAAAATTCTCTCCACCGACACCCGTATATACCTTATAGCCATTCGGATATACGATGCCATTGGATGTTTGCCCGTGGGCTTCGATTTGCTTAAAAATCGCTGTCAAATATTTATTGTGTGTATCCGACTGGACCAGGATTATATGTCTGCCGTCCTCAGCAGTATAGAGAACTATAGGCATTCGACTATCGGGATTCATTGGATTAGCCACATCAATAATAATGCGCTCCTGCGTCCAGGAAGGGTCGGTTGCGAATATATAAGTCTCGAAGTTCGCCGTCTCAACTATATGCCGCACCGAGACGTTCGGAATCGCAACATCGGAGGCAACAGTGACCTCAGTGGGCTGCTCGCCCGCGACCTCTTCGGCATCAATCTCGGCAAGGTTCCACGAATAATCGGGACCTTCAACCGACTCACTTAGAATTCTGCGAATCACCATTTGCTTCTGGCCCATGTAGATGCATTCTATCTCTGCGATAATCTCATCGACCCTGCTGACCTTGAACAGGTAATAGGTATTCAGCTCCCCCCAGAAATCGGAAAAGCCAACCTTATAGGTAAAAACAGCAGTTCCATCTTCAAGCTTGTCTTCGATGACTTCCTTAACGGGCTGCGCAAGGCACTTGTCGCTCAGGCACTGGCGTACACCTGCGGTTATACCCAGAAACCCAGCGGGATTTTCCGGGGCCCTGAAATCCGAGGCTACCGCTTCGCTTTTCAAGCTCAGCGTACCATCATCAGACGTTTGCGATAAATGTACGAAGTCGCCGTCGTAAGAGTTGGCGAATATGATTCTGCCTTCGGTCTCCATTATCCGTACGAAACGACCCGTCGCAGGCTCGTACCACGCATGGTCATAGATTGTGTAGGGTTGGTCAAAATCTTTCGTCAACCTGATTTCAGTGAGCAGTTGTTCTCCATCGGCACCCAGCGAGCACATAGGAAACCAGCCTACCATCCAGGACTTGACCAGCTCGCGATTTACTGCGTCAAGTTCTTCACCTGACATCTGCAAGTCCCCGAGTTTTTCTATCATCTCGTCAGTTTTTATATTGTAAGGACTGCGGTAGATAGTAATTTCGTTGACTATGTGCACAATGCCCTCGCCGGTGAACAAAGCTTGTTCGGCCGCACTCGCTTTTGCTAAAAGCTCAAATGGAGATACTGAATTGACAGCATCCGGGGCAGATAAAAACCAACCGGCCATAGATATTGCAACCAATACAGCTGCTGCCACAGCCAATTTCGTTATTTTACTTGTCATGATTGTTCTCCAGAAATTAAAATGTTTCGTTGATTCATTCATTTTCCGGAGTTCAAATGCCTGCTTTCGTACGATACGATTCATAACAGCATCCCCAAGGTCGCTGGCGGCATACCTGTTACCATTTTTAACCAGTCGTTCACGTAATTTGGAAAGCTGCGACAACTGCTCCCGGCACTGTTGGCAGTCGTTGAGGTGTGCTTCAACAGCGAGTTTATCCGCTTCATCCAGCAGTTGCTCGCTATAGGCAATTAAAAGTTCTTTACATTTTTCGCATTTCATAATTGCACCTCGCTTTCTGCAATCGCCTCCTCCTTCGCGAGCAACTCGCGAAGCTGGGCATACGCCCGCGAAAGCGTCTTTGTGACAGTTCCAATGGGAATATTCATCATCTGCGATATTTCTTTACAGTCATGGCCTCCGTAATATCGTAGAAGGATTAGTTCGCGGTAGTAGTTATCAAGTTTGGCAATTGTCCGCGCCAACGGCCAATCGTAGCCGACCTTGGTTTCTCGATTTACATCGCTGAGTTCTTCTCTGGTCTGGCGCTCGCGCTTAGTATTTCTGATTTGCTCTTTTGCGATATTGTTAGCGACACCGAGCATCCAGGCGAAAAACGATGTCTGCTTTTTCAGTTTCGGCAGTTTGAAATAGCAGCGGACAAAAACTTCCTGGGCGGCTTCCTCGGCCGAATCACGGTTGCCGAGCCGACCGAACAGATGCGCCAGCAGAGGGCCCTGATAGCGTCGGACAAGGTGCTGATAATCGTCCGGATGACCATCCAGGCAGCGTTTTATGTAATATTTGTCAGCTTCGGGCATTTGAGTCTCCACTAAATTATAAAAGATTCGAATCTTCAATATATAGTGTTAAACAAGGATACCTTGCGACAAAAAAACTCAAAAATTCACAAAAACCTTCAAAATTGAGGTTAAACACGAAAAAATGGACACTCCAAATGGTGTCCAGGCTGCCAGGGAAGCCGGCGCAAAGTGTATCGCCGTCACTAACTCTACAGGTGCAAAAAATCTTAAAGAGGCCGATTTGATTTGTGACTCACTCGATGAGATGGATTTGCAGAAGATTATAGAGCTTGTTGAAAAAAAGATAAGTTTTTATTTATACGGATTTGGACAGGTCTATAATTTTAGCTGAGGATAGTTTTCTGTCTATAATTTCCGTTGCAAGATTGAACCATTTCCTGCAGCCGTCGAGCACAACACTGTCACTGCTGGCCACAATCATGTCGGTCTTTATCAGCTTGGCGTCCGGGCTTGGTAAAAGCTCAATCTCCCAGCTCCAGTTTTTTTCTCCAGCAAGCTGGCCAATCAACGTTTTTAATCGGCCGCTGTTCGAGACAGGACTGTCTAAGAGCCATAAGACGCCTCTCACACCTGCTTCTTTTATAAACCGGCCAATAAGCTCAACGGCAGGTATGGTCTCGGTGACTTTGCGATATGTTCCATGAATGCTTGCCAAATCACGGTAGCAGCCATCTCGACCCTCGAAAATGAAGCCTTCGCTCATCGCCGCCTCGATTGTTATCAAAATATTGTAACCATCAACAGCTATAGATTGAGCTTCGAGATTTTTTGTTGTAACACGTTTTTTTTCTCGGTGTGCAAGCTGCTGGTCTGAGCAGGCGCAACGCATAACGGCTAATCTTTGTCTCTCCGTAAGTGAAAACTTGTCCCCGACTAATTTAAGTGCACTTTTTTCCGCGTAGCCCTTCGTCAATAAAAGTGAAAAATCGGTTATAGCCGAGCGCAATTTGTCGACAGCGTCCGGCGCAAACAATTTCGCATCATCCGGATGAGGGCCTCTATGAGTTCGTTTATCAGGCATTGAGAAAAGTCTTTCACTGCTTTTGTTGTTTCGATTTTTGGCTTTCAAGCACATTAAGGAATTGTTTTAGCTTTGTGGCATCGTCTATTCGGCCATTATCCGACATAAACTCAATTCCTTTTTTCAGCACGTCTATTGCCTCATCAATCCGACCCTGGTATTCGAGGACACTTACCAGATTTTCATAGCAGAGCATGTCGGAAGGATTCGAAGCTAGGGCTTTGCTGAAGGCCTCGGTGGCGGTCTTAAAATCACCTATGGTAACAAGAGTGCTGCCCAGCCGGCTCCAGAGTATGGGTGAGTGTGGATTTTCCACCAATTCAATTCGAAACTGCTCAACAGCTTTGTTATATTGCTGCCGGGCCTCCTGGAGCCTTTTCATTTTTTGGAAAACGATACCGAGGTTAAGATGTATTGATGCTATTACCTTCTCTTTAGAGTCGGTTTGCCGGTGGTAGTCAATAGCGTTTTGAAATGCCTGTATTGCATGTTGCAAATTTCCTCGTTGTGCCTGAATCGTGCCTATTTCATTATAGGCCTTAATTGACATCGAGCGGTTTAACTGCATGGCCTTTTGGTATTTGGTAATGCATTGCTCCCATTTCTCCTGCTTTTTAAGCTCCTCCGCCTGCTGCATGTACTTTTGGGCCAGCGATTCTCTGGCGTTTTGACGAACTACCGGAGTAAGCAGATTCTCAACTGGGGCGTAGTTATCTGTTAAAATGATTCCCCGGGATTGTTCCTTCAGGTGTTCTATTTCAGATTCGCTTAATTGCCGTATCCTGATGTTCTTGTCATACTCTGAAACGAGAGTATCCACATCGAGCTGGTTTTTTGCGGCGGCAACTATATAGGTATCCCGCAGGGAGGGTAACGTAATGTAACTTGAGATAACGTATACGTAAGGAAACGTCTCTTTTAGAGTATTGATTACAGCGCCGAGGAGTTGTCCGCTGTCATACACATCGATGAGGTTTATGATATATACACCATCATCGGTCAGGATTTGAGCAATTCTGTCATTGAACTCTCTGGTAACGAGCTGAAACGGCACCGAAAAATCATTGAAGGCATCCTCATAGATAAAGTCATATAGAGGTATTTGCTCGCCGTTGCGTTTTTTTCGCAGTAGCTCATCAACATAGTTTCTGGCATCCATTGAGATTGTGTTAATAGAGGTATCTCTGTCAAGCCCGAAGGCCTGCATCGCAGCTTCAGTTACGCCCGGGTCGATTTCAGCCACATCTATCCGGCTGCCGGGCCAATGCTTCTCAAGGTATCTGGGATATACGTACCCGCCGCCGCCAATCGACAAAGCCGAAAGCTTTTTCTTATCTCGACTGAGCCCGTGGTTTATGGCTGCGTATATATGCATATAAAAATATTGCAGGTCATCAATATTTCCCATTACGATATCACCGTGCTTGAGTCTATCCTGCATAAAGGCGCGTCTGTCCGGCGCCTCGGATATGCGATGTACGGTGATATGGCAATACTGGCTTTCATCTTCATAAAGAATTTCCGGGTTGGCTTCTTCTCTCAAGCTCAAAACAGCACCGGTGTTTTGGGCCCAGTCGGCAGGAGCCATTCCCATTATCAGAGCAGAGCCGAATATCGCGGCCCAAAGATATAGCGGCCAGCATCGGGTCCAGTACAGGATTGCCATCAAAAGCAGAGTCCCCCCAACCATCCAGATGATAGCAACCGTTCCCATTGCAGCAATTAGGTAATACCCGGCAGCAAATGTTCCCGCGATGCTACCGGCAGCACCCCAGGCATAAATATCTCCCACGGTTCTGCCAGTCGCCAGACCTTGGTCGAGGGCCATCTTTGCGACCAGCGGACTTATCGTTCCAAGCAGGATCGACGGCAGCAGGAAGACCAGTGATACGTGTGTAAAAGTGCGTACAGGCCAGCTAAAATGCCACAGCAAAATCCATTCGCCGACCATGTTGTTCAAAACCACAGTCACGATGCATGCGGCTGACGAAGCTGCAAAAAGGATAGCCAGAGCTTTTCTGGCATGGAACCTGTCAGCTATACGACCGCCAAGATAATTGCCTATTGTAATACCGGCCAGTACGACGCCTATTACCGCTGTCCAGGTGTATAGTGACGAACCAAGCTGCTTGGCTATCAGCCTGCTGGCAACAAGTTCCAGCACCATAATGCAAAAACTCGAAATAAACACCGTCACACTGGGGACGAGAATCGGAAAAAGCTTTTTTGATTTGCTCATATTTGTATTTCCTTAATCTGTATCAAAACAAATTTATAGCAAACTTGAATTCTGACGGCAAGTAAAGTTCTCCATAGCCAAAAAGTAAAATCGCCGGCAGGCAATGTTAAAAACAAATTGACATAATCACCGACTGCTCCTACTATTAGATAAATTCAAGTGTTTTTGTAATCGAGAGAAGAAATGCCGAGTCACAACTTAGCATATATAAAGATAGATGAGCTGGAAATTATCGGCTATTCGGTCGCGGGCGAAGAGACTGTGGTCGGGATGCCGCAGCTGGACGTCTGCTTCGATATCGGCAAGGCACCCAACCAGGTTGTTCCCATAAACCATGTTCTGCTTACGCACGGTCATATGGACCACGCTGCCGGGATTGCTTATTATCTGTCGCACCGCAATTTCTGCGGCCAGTCGCCCGGGAC
>CAZUTR010000086.1:0-9123 GCA_964623545.1 uncultured Pirellulales bacterium
TTTGTTATTACGTTTACCAGTCCGAGCAGCAGGCCCAGGGTGATAAAGGCCCCCACCGGCATACTCATCGCGGCCCAGGGTACGAAGAAGCCGGGCATAATGCGAATTTCCCAGATTGCCCCGGTCGCGAGGATTTCTCTTAAAGACGCCAAAACACACAATGTCAGTGTAAAGCCGGCACCCATTCCCAGCGCATCGATGATACTAATGAACAAATTGTTTTTACTGGCACAGGCCTCGGCGCGACAAATGATAATGCAATTGACGATAATCAAGGGGACATAAGGGCCAAGCATCTCGCTCATCCTCGGGACAAAGGCCTTTAAGAACAAGTCGGCGATGGTAACGAAGGTCGCTATCGTCAATGTGAACATCAGGATACGCAGGTGCGGTTTTAAGAGATTGCGCATCAGACTTACCACAATATTGCTGCAGAGCAGAACGAAGATGACACACAAGCTCATAGTCAAGGCAGGTTTTAGGGCCGTGGTAACCGCCAGGGTCGGGCACATGCCCAAGAGCAGTCGAAAGACAGGATTCTCGCGCCACAAGCCGGCCAGAAGAGTATCTCGTATTTCAAGTTTCGTATCCTGCATATAATCAACCTGTTTTGTTATTTATTCAATAACTTTTGATTTTGCATTTGTTTTTTAATCTGGGGCAGTAAATTATTTATTATGTTCACAACGGCCTGGCTGCTGACAGTAGCACCAGTTATCGCTATAATTTCAGAGTCAATTTCTTTTGGGTCACCAGTTTTTACAAGCTGCAGTGTTTTCACCGGTGCGCCGGCAAACTGAGCACGCCAGCCGGGCAGCTTGATTCTGTCACCAAAGCCAGGGGTTTCATTGCTTGCCAGACAATCAAAGCCGGCAATTGTTTTAAAATCTCTATCCACGGCAACAACCAATTCGATTTTATCAGCAAAACCCGGGCCGGAGGCGCTAAAGCAATAACCGACACATTGGCCTGACTGCGAGTCGGCTTTGTAAAGATTGCTGAGCAATGGTTTACCTTTAATTGTTTTTACTTCGAGCTCAGCGAGCAACTCAAAATCCGCTGCATCAGAAAGCAGAGGTCTCATCAAATGATTGAGTTTATCGATTCTGTTCTGCTGTATTCTCGGTGACCAAGCGGCGTTTGCAATAGCTATCAACAAGCCAAAGCAAAATGATGCGAAAATCAAAAGCCAGCTTTGCTGTATGAAATATTTTATCTTAGACATTGGGCCTGCCTCCAGTCGGTGTAAGTTTGCAGAACCTGTCAATTAACGGCGTTACAGCATTCATTAAAAGAACGGCATACATAATCCCTTCCGGATATTCACCGACAATTCTTATTAACATCGTAACAGCACCAACACCAATTCCAAAAATCCACATCCCCTTACCTGTCAAAGGTGCAGTGACAGGGTCGGTTGCGATAAAAAATGCGCACAACATCATCCCGCCGGCGGTCAGATGGGCAAATGGTGAGATATAGGCGGTAGGATTTATAAGATTAGCTATTAAACCGAATACAAAAGCCGAGGCCAATACGGCCAAAGGAATCCGCCAGGTAATGGTTTTTCTTATCAAAAGGTAGATGCCGCCGAGTAACATCGCCAGTGCACTTGTTTCACCCAGACATCCGCCGGTCGAGCCGAGGAACATATTTCTTAACTGTCGGTCAACAAAGACAGCAGGTTTTAAGATTTCATTTCCCTGCCGAGCAGCGACGGGTTTTTGGTCTTCAAGTTTTTTGCTTTTTATGGCCTGTTTGCTCCAGGCTAGCGGGGTTGCCTGCGTGCGTGCGTGGATGCCTGTTTCCGCGGACATTACAGGCATCTGTTTATCTACTGTAGCAGGTACAGTCCAGGTCGTCATCAAAATACCGAAGCAGGCGGTCAGGAAAGCCCTGCCTGCCATAGCCGGGTTGAAGATATTCGAGCCAAGTCCGCCGAAGACCATTTTGCCGATAGCAATGGCAAAACAACTGCCTATTACGGCAGCCCATACAGGCAAAGCCGGCGGCAGGGACAACGCGAGAATAATACCGGTGACCACCGCACTTAAGTCACCAAGGGATTCCAAGGGATTTTCTTTTTTGAGAACCAGGTTGCAGAGCCATTCCGTCACCACTGCTGAAATAACACAGGTTGTGATAAGTATAAGTGCATACTGACGGAAGTAATATACGGCAGCTATCATAGCCGGCGCCAGACCGATTATTACGTCGGCCATTACCGCCCGCGTCGAATAGCGTTCACTTATATGTGGAGCACACGAAACTCTTAAGTCACTTAGCATTTTTCTGTTTTTGTTTCAAATTACATATATTTTATTGAGTATCGAATCGAGCACGTCACGCACAAAGAGAATTATTACGGCATTTTCTTCTTTTGCCTCGCGAGAGTGAATTTGCCCGTTCTGATATACCCTGTTAACTCTATATTTGCCGGGCAGACGTAACTACAGCAGCCGCACTCAATACAAGCGCTGATATAATATTTTTCCGCGACATCCAGATAATTGTGTTTAACAGCATGTGCGATTTTCGTCGGATTCAGATTTTCCGGACAAACTTCGATACATCTGCCGCAGCGGATACAGGATGTTTGACGCCTGGCGAACTTTGCTTTGCCTATTTGTTCTTTGGTCAATACAGTTACAGCATTTGTGGTTTTTGTAACCGGTATTGTCAAGTCGGCAATTGCGATTCCCATCATTGGTCCGCCGAGAATAACCTTTGCACTTTTTTGGGTGACGCCGCCGCAGAAATCGATAAGCTCCTGTACCGGCGTGCCTATAGCAACATAGTAATTTCCCGGATTTGCAATCGCCTGGCCGGTAATAGTAATAACCCGATGAGTAAGCGGCGAAAAGTTAACGAGCGCGTCCGCGATAGCCGCCACCGTAGCTACATTTAAAACCACCACGCCAATCATCGGGGGAATGCCGCCGGTGGGCACCTGCTTATCGAGGACAGCTTTGATGAGCTGTCGCTCACCGCCTTGAGGATATTTTGTTTCCACCGGAACAACTTTAATCTCATCGGCATCATTAGATTCTTCAAGTGCTGCTGAGATGGTTTCTATGGCCATAGGTTTGTTGTCTTCAATGCCGATATAAACTTCTGAGCAGGCGGAGGCTTTTTTTGCAAGCTTGATTCCCGTGATGATTTGCCGCGTCCACTCGAGCATAATCCTGTAATCACATGTGATATGCGGTTCGCACTCACATCCGTTAATGATAAGCGTCCCTTTAGGCAGCCGTGGATTCGGCTCTATCTTGACCCTTGTCGGAAAACCTGCTCCTCCCATCCCAACAATGCCCGCCCGACGAACGGCATCGCATATCTGTTCAGACGAAAAACTATCCAAATCGACGTTCTCAAAAGCGTCCTGCGGTTTAAGGCGTGGCTTTTTTGTCGGCATAGCAGGGAGTGGTTCAATAATTACTGCGGGGCTGCGTCCTAAAACCGGATGGGAACACAGGGCAATGTCTTTGACTTTACCATCAATTGGAGTGTGTACAGGTGCCGAAATATATGCATCGCTGTCGCCGACTATTTGTCCTGCCTTGACAATTGATGATTTTCTGACTATCGGCTGACAAACAGCACCGGTATGCTGACTGAGCATTATTGCAACTTGCTTGACGGCTGGGCCAGGGAGAACTTCGCTTTCGTCGGTCAGGTCTTTGCTTTGCGGCGGATGCACTCCGCCAGGAAAAGTAGCACTGGCTTTAATATCAGTTTTCATATCACGTCAAGATTATTTGCCTTCGCCGAGTCGTCTGGTTACTACTTTTATAATTAACATGCAAACAGATGTGACTGACAAGGCGATGATTATACTGGTTAATATTCTCAGGGCTTCTGGAACTATGACCTCAGCCAAAAGCCTTTCGGACACCACTAAAACAACAATAAAAACCATCATTGGCAGCAGAAAAGCCAACAAGGCCCTGCGGACAACCAAAGGGCCCTGAGCTTCGCCCAGCCGCTGGTAAACCTGCTGACAACTTTGCCTTTCACTGCATTTTTGACAGAATTGCTTTTCGGACATTAGTTTTCACTACCAGAACAAATAAAACAAGTTTATAATAAGTATATAGGTCAGACTTTCAAACAAAAATTTCGTAATTGTGGTTTGATATGCGTAGGAAAACAATTCTTCTTATATTAAGCTTCCCTTTCTTTTTCTACTGCGGCTGTTCCATTAATCCAATAACAGGTGAAAAGCAGCTAATGTTAATTCCACCAGAACAGGACCTTGCAATAGGCAAGAAATACGCCCCTGAGGTTGAAAAGCAGTTAGGCGGCAGAATTGACAATGAGCGGTTGCAAGCTTATATCGATAGTGTGGGCCAGAAAATCGCCCGCCTCAGTCACCGACCCGATTGGGACTATCATTTCACAGCCGTGAACGACAAATCACTGAATGCACTCGCCCTGCCCGGTGGATATATTTTTATCACCAAGGGTATGCTCAAAAAACTTACAACTGAGGCACAGCTCGCCGGCATATTAGCGCATGAGACAACGCACGTCGTGGCCCGTCACTCAGCAGCGTCAATGAGCAAGGAAATAGGATTAAACATATTGCTCTCCGCCGTGACAAGCGAGACAACATCGCGGGGAGTCCTTGTGGCAGCGGATGTTGCACGACAGATTATGGCGCTGCAATACAGCAAAAAAGACGAGCGCGAAGCTGATTTGGGCGGTATGAGTTATATGTTTCGGGCCGGCTATAATCCTTACGGAATGGTCGAGACAATGCAAATCCTCAAAGACGAAGCGAAACACGAGCCGATTGAATTTTTTTCGACACATCCAGCTCCTGAAAACCGCATGGCGTATTTAAATCAGAGGATTCAATCGGATTACCCTGACTTTGCAGCACTGAAAACTGGAGAAGACGATTACCGCATAGAGGTTCTTGAACAGTTGGGAGATTAGAAGCAATTGAGGGAAAATCGCAAAACACTACCACTATACGTGCCTGAAAAGCACACTATAGTTCGACCTCAGTATATTACTCTCATATCCAATGATAAATTTAAACAAAAAAAACAAAAAGAGGAGGGGGCTCCGACATTCCCAGGGAGCTCGATGGTTAGTGCATCCCATAATTCAACACCAGCAGTAACATAAGTCACAAATATTCCTCGGCGAGGCAGCTAACCAAAAGCCTTACGGCCGACGCCCCCCAATAAACCCAAGCACGAACGACTCACAGTCGTCGCCCCCCACTTGACACCCAACACAAATCCATGTGTAAGGAGCCCCCCAATTAAACCAACCACATACTTTTATTAACTTTTATCTCCGTCTTGTAAAAAACTTACGCTGAATTTAATACCACCACCATTTAATAAATAATACTAATGTTACCTATACGTCGGCAAGTTTATCGGTCGCAATAAGAAAAACTATTAGTAAATTCCTAAAAATACTATTCGTAAAACCTATTTATGACGTAGCCAAAGGATAGGTGTCAACACCATGGCAGACAATCAAAAAAAGAGGGAAAATGACTGGAAATATCCTTGTATACAAAGGCAAAATGACAGAAAAAACCCTGATGAATCAAGCATTCATCCAATTAGTAATGACTACCGTTATAGAGATGTAAGTCCTTCGCGGACGGCAAATTTGGTCAGTTCTGCTACACTGTGGATGTCCAGCTTCACCATAATCTGACGACGGTTCGCCTCAACGGTTTTTGAGCTCAAGTGCAGTTTGAAGGCAATTTGCTTGATAGACATACCTTCAGATATGAGTTGAAGCACCTCATGCTCTCTATCTGAGAGCAATTTCAATTGTGAACCGGTGGTTCTTGACACATGTCTTACGTATTCGCCTACAACGACACCGGTTATTTGGGAGCTGAGGTAGATGTTGCCGGAGATGACCGTTCGAATGGCCTTAGCAAGCTCGTCGAACAAACAATCCTTCAATATATAACCTGATGCTCCGGCATTGAGCATACCTGTTACAAAGCGCTCGCTGGAATGCATCGATAAGGCAATCACCTTTATTCCCGGGAACTCCTGGACAATTCGGCTCGTAGCATTGATGCCGTTAAGGTTTGGCATAGATATATCCATAATAATAACATCGGGGACGAGTTCAGCCACAAGTTCAAGAGCTGCTCGGCCATTATCAACTTCGCCAACAACCTCCATATCGTGCTCTTTTTCAATTAAAGAACGCAGGCCCTGGCGGACCATCACATGGTCATCAGCTAACAAAATTCTTGTACTCATATCTGCACTGGATCCACAAACGCAAAAGAGAGCGTTTGGTGTGCTCCGTACCCTAAATGTACTATTCAATTTTTAAAGGAGCTGTTATCGTTACTTTGGAACCACAGTCAGATGCAGATTCAATCTCAAGCTGGCCCCCTAACTGTTCCAGTCGTTCTCGAATACTAAACAGCCCAAATTCAGCACCCTTGGCTGACCTTAGAGCCACTTCTGCGGGCTCAAAACCAACTCCATCATCCTGTACACTAACACATATCCATCTGCCAACCCTGCTGATAGAAACCTTTACCTTCTTTGCATGGGCATGCTTGACAACATTGATGAGCAGTTCCCGCACATCTCGGAACAAAAGAACACGAACATCATCGTCCAAAGGCTTCGGCTGATCATCTTCTTCAAATTCGGTCTCGATACCATGCTTACCTTCGATTTGGTCGGCAAGCCAGGCTGCCACCGCCGCTTCAAAACCTAATTCGTAAAGTATAGGAAAACTAAGGTCAAAGGTCAACGACCGTGTGTCATGAATTACCTGCATAAGTGAATCGCTAACTTCGTTCAGTACATCAAGAATGACAGTCGAAGACTCCGCCACTCGAAGTGCATCCAGCTTGATTTTTGAAACCGCAAGAGACTGGCTGATTTGGTCGTGCAGTTCCATGGCTATCCGCCGCCTTTCACGCTCTTCAGCTAATGTCAATTGTGAAGCCAAAGACTTAAGCTGTGCCTGATAGTCAAGCAGTCTCTTTTCCGCTTGCTTGCGCCGAGTAATGTCCCTTACCGCTGCCACTCTCAGTTTTTTGCCTTCAAGTATTATCTCTCTTGCTTCTACTTCTATCGGAAAAAACCTGCCATCTTTCCTCCTCGCCAAAATCTCATAAGGCTTAGTATAACCAGTAGCAATTTTCTCACGAACAATATCCACATACTCCCCTGCCGGAATAATCTTCAATAAATCTTTGCCTTTTAATTCGTCAACCTCGTGCCCAAACATCCTGGCAAAAGCAGTGTTTACATCAATAACGACACCACCATCGTGAAGAGCTATTCCTTCAAGGGTCAATTCTGATAATCTTTTGTATCTCTCTTCGCTGTCCCTCAGTGCCTGCTCAGCACGCTTGAACCCTGTGATATCGCGGTTAATACCAATAAGACCAATGATTCTGCCATTCTCATCCCGCATAGGCACTTTTGTAATCAAAACCCACTTCTCATTACCCTGCTTGTCTATAACTAATTCCTCTAAATTGACCAACGGTTGACCCGTTTTAATAATTTCCTGCTCCACAGCATAAAAACCATTCGCCAACTCCCTTGGGTGAAGGTCAAAATCCGTTTTTCCAATAAGCTCTTCTTCGCTTTCCATCCCCTCGTATTTCACCACTGCCTCATTGCCAAGAACAAATCGACTTTTAGTATCTTTCACATAGACTTTATCCGGTAAGTTGTCTATCATCAGTCGCAGCAAATCATGCTCCCGCCGCAGCGCCTGCTCCGCCTTCTTACGCTCAGTGATGTCTCTAATAAAGGCACAGTTATATTGACCGCCACCAAATTCCATGAAATTACCCGTAATCTCTACCGGTAAGATTTTCCCATTCTTCGTGCGGCAATCAGACTCAAATGTAAATGAACCACGCTGCTTCAATTGACTCCAATAGTCAGGCCAGGACTTCATTGAGAACACAGGGCCAATATCATGTGCCGACATGTTGAGCAACTCTTCAAGGGAATAGCCCAGAAGCCGACACGCTGCGTCATTTACGTATATGAACTTTGCGTCCGGGAGCACCCAGAAGGCCGCATCAGATACCTGGTCAACAGCAAACTGGGTAAATCGCAGCGAATTCTCGGCTCTCTTACGCTCGGTGATGTCGCGAACAAAGGCACAGTTGTATTGATTTCCACCAAATTCCATGAAATTACCCGTAATCTCTACCGGTAAGAGTTTACCATCCTTCGTTCGGCAATCAGACTCAATCGAAAATGAACCTCGCTGCTTCAATTTTCTCCAATAGCCAGGCCAGAACTCCGGTGAAAATGCAAGACCAATATCGATTGCTGACATGGTGAGCAATTCTTCAAGGGAATAGCCCAAAAGCCGACACGCCGCGTCATTGACGTAGATGAACTTTGCGTCCGGTAGTATCCAGAAGGCTGCGTCGGATACCTGATCAATAGCAAACTGAGTAAATCGCAGCGAGTCCTCGACCCTTTTGCGGTCGGTGACGTCAATTGCAACACCCAAAACACAATCGGGATTTCCCCGTAGAAACATTGGGATTTTAGTGGTCTGGAACCATCTGGTTTTGCCATCCGGCAGAGTAAACGTCTCTGCCGGTATGAACTTTGGCTGCTTGCTACTAATGACCATCCGGTCATCCGCCAAGAACCTTTCCACCTCTTGCTCACTGGCTAAAGATAATCTGGCATAGTCGAGATCGGTTTTGCCCACCATCTCATCTGGCGTCGTACCATGGAGTTCAGCATTCGCTTTGTTCGCAAGTATATAACGCCCATCCCGATCTTTAACAAAGATGGGATTGGGAGTAGCGTTGAGGACTTGGCGTATTAAATTCTCACTTTCCTGCAACGCCCGCTCCGAACACTTGTGCTCAGTAATGTCTCGACAAATCACTATTACACCAGCAAACTCACCTGCACCATTCATACGCCTTGAAAGCTTTGCTCTATACCATCTCAGCCCGTCTTTGCTCTCAAGACAGTAGTCGAATTCCTGAACTGTATTTTCAGCCAAAAGCGCTTTTATCGCCGAGTCAAGCTGTTCCGAGACAGTTGCGGGCAAAACCTGCTTAAATGATTTGCCTAAAAATTGCTCTGGAGGAACATACAAACCAGATGCAACCGGAGATTG
>CAZUTR010000087.1:0-8586 GCA_964623545.1 uncultured Pirellulales bacterium
CCGGCATTAGTACTATCCAGACTTTCTCCTTTTTCAGTTTTTTGTATATCCACATACCAATAACTATATACTTTTCAGACGTCAACTTGCTTCTTCTCATTGCGACATTCCTTGCGATTGGCCCTCCCGAAATAATCTCAGACCAGCGAAAATACGCACTTGGTTCGTAAGCGGCTTGTGCCCTGCCGTCCATAAACAACTGAAGGCTGGTCCTACCTGTGTTCGGGTCTGGTTCCTGACCGTATGCAATGAAGCCTCCTTCTGTCCAGTAATTGAACATCTTTCCTTTTAATTTGTTCATTCTTATAAAATCACAGGCGTAAAACGGCTTGGCATCTGATGCAGTCATTCGCATAAATACAGAATTTAATCTTTCGTCGCTTGGCCAAGCATCAAGATAGACATTCTTGAATTTATACCCCCACCAAGTACCGAGACCCAAAACTACAACAGCACCAATAAGAACAAAAAATCTTTGTAAGCCCTGAGGCATCGGTGGAACGACCAGTCCTTGTTTGTTATTGGCTGGACCTTGTCTATAGAAGTTTAACGAAGCCGAAACCGTGCGAACCATCTGGTCAATGAACATAGCTACGATTGGACAGGCCGCGATACCCGCTATAGTGATAAACCTTCGTGAACGTATGGCCATATAAATTGTAAGACCGGCGATTGCAATCAATGCCAGGTCTATTTGGGGCAGCTCGTAGGTCACCCTTTTGATTTGTTTGACTGCTTTTTCTTTTGACCACGCAAATATCTTTCTCAAGAAATCAAAAGTAAACCATAAGATAATCGAAGCTAAATTTACAAAATACAGCACCTTGAACAAATGCGTATAACCCACATCGACGTGGCGTTCGTATGACGGCCGCAGTAATCGGTGAAGCTCATAAAATTGTTCAAAAGTATTCCAAGTCCAGGGCGTCTTAATCTTGAAGGGATTAACCAATACCGTCATTAAAATCAGGGCAGCAACAGCCGTAAGTACAACGAACGTTATATTCTTCAGATTGATTCTGATTTTTTTTGAGACCGAAGAGACAATTATATGCAATGTAACATAAGACGGTATTAAAACAAATGGATAGATATATCTGCCAAGGTAACCCTTTGGAATGCTTTTCAGCCAATCCGGTTCGTTGAACCACTCTGATAGCTTTTCAAGCCACTGCAGGTCCGAAAAGCCAACGGCAAGAATGCTTAGTGGAATTACCAAGTAGATAAAATGAACACTCTTGTAAACACTGAGCAAAAGTATCCCCGCGAAAAAGGTGCAGATTAAAAAGCTTACAAAATCAAGATTGAGAAATGAGAAACCTATAAATATCACCCAGCATATTAAAACAGTTGCAGCACAGCTTATAATTATTGATAGTATATTGAAATGCCTCTTCTGTGCTTCAAGCTCATTTTTGGGAGCGATTAGAACTTTTGGCTTAAGCAACCGACTGAACAGCCATAGCACCAAAAGGCCCATGCTCAAAATAAAAAGCACCAGGAACGGAAATCCCGTGCCGACTGGATTTGTCCATTCAAAAGCCGGGTGCCACTCATTGACCGTTCGCCACATCTCGGCATGCTTGCTAAAACTGATTATAAAGGTGTGAGTAAAATTCGTTAGGTGAAACGGATTAAATATTATAACTGCTATAAGAGCGACAAAACCTGCTGCAATAGTATGACATAAACCTTTAAGCTTCATAAAGACAAGCCTGTTTTTGTGAAAAGTCACTATGATTCCAAGTGCTACCAAACCGATGAATACGGCAACAAAAAAGAACTGAGAATGAGTAATATCTTTGATATACTCCGCGACAACTTCCGGATGATACCTGACCAGGTTTGGGGGTTTTTTAGGAAAGAATCTCGACAAAACGCTGAAAAACACAATCAGTGAGAAAGCTATATTAAAACCATAAATTGCTTTATCTTTAATTCGACTAATGGCTGTTATTATAAAGTTCACCAAAATCAAAGTAAGTATAAGATATAATAGCCAGTCTTCTCCCGGTGAAATCGACAAAGATTCAAAATTAAAACGTTCTAAAGCCACTTCTTGTACATGATTCACAAACTTGTAAGCCAGTCCGTAACACACCATCCACATTAAGGCATCATGGACTGCCACGGTCCATCTTCTCGGCAGCGCTATTAACAGATGTGTAATGAAAAATGGCGCGAGCATTATGAAAAGGTATATATATCCACCGTGCAGATTACACCACAGTACTCCGAGCGGAACAATCAGCCAGATGTATAATACGTTTCGATATGTGGTCAGCACAAGCACCAGCAAAAAGACGGCAACGAGCAGATTTGAAAATCCTGCCGGACGAATGTCGTGGAAGCTTCTGCCAACGAACAATGCAAAGCACGCGAAAGCCGCCGACAGCGCCGGATTAACACCCAATATTCGGCCGGTATAATAAACACAGATGATGGTAATTATGTAAAGGGCAATCTTCCAATAGACAAGTGAATTGTATGAATAGCTGTAGGCATCCGCGACCGGAGACAGATGTGTCACCCAGTAGAAAAACACGTGCGTCAGCCAGTTTTGATTGAGCCAGCCGGTAGGGTGCCAGTATTGAACCCTCTCGAGGCCGACCTTATCTGTAATCCATTGCGCCCAATCGGGCCATTTTTTTATATCTTCTTCTGTCGGCCCGGCTTTGTGCGAATAGGCGCTGAACGGCTCAACCGTATCCACTCCGTGATTGATAAAGTGCCGACCACAGGCCATCGCAACCCAAGTATCTCCAGCACCTACCATCCGCGTACAGGAGTGAAAGGCGAAAACCAGCATCCCTGCCCAGGCGATTACCATCGGCCAGCCGGACAACGCATGGCGTTTCTTTTCAATCAAATCTGTCATCTTTCTACCTTCCCTGTTATTTTCACAATCTGTCCTAGTTGATAAATACTGACTGTCAGCCATCTCGAAGGGATGACGTATTTATGATGCAAAAATGATAAACTTTGAGATTAATATAGTCAAGAACAGACTTGCCCATTATAATTTGCTCAAAACAGAGCTGATATCTCAAATTACAACTAAAGCACCTCTCTTTTTTCGCCGAAAAAATTTACGAAAGCGAGGTAGGATTATGGCACGTTTACCTGTAGATAAAGAGGTGAAGAAAAAAATTCTCGATTCCCGCCGAATGATTCAAGCGGCCGAGAAGGCCGACTGTAACGAGGCCGAAACCCGGCGCCGTATCGAGCGAATATTCGAAACTTTAATGGGTTACAATGTGTTAGAACATCTCACACGTGAACATGCTATCAGGGGTGCAGGCGAAACCGAACATGCAGATTTTACTATCCAGTTGGAAACCGGAGAAAAAGCCAGGCCCGAAGTCATTGTCGAGATTAAAAGAGTCTCGTTTAACCTCGCACCCAAACATCTTAAACAGGTCGCTTCTTATGCTATAAATGAGGGTTGTGAATGGATACTATTGACAAACGCCAAGGACTGGCGTCTTTATCATGTAACATTCGGCCAGCCACCTATCACAAAACTCATTCATTCATGGAATATTATCACAGATGATGTCGCAACAAATGCCAGATGTTTTGAGCTTATCAGCTATAAAAATGTACGGAAAAAAGGGCTTGATAAGCTCTGGAAAAAAACAAACATTCTGCATCCCCGCAATCTTCTGCAGGCAATATTGTCCATCTCTTCACTCAAAGCCATCAAGAGGGAAATAAAAAAGGACTCCGATGTTCTTTTATCGCCGGAAGATATCATATCAGGCATACGACGATTGTTGAATGAGACAGCTTTGACAGAACTGGAGAATATTAATATCACGATACCCGAAAGAAAAAAACGAAAAAAAGAGCGTAAATCTGTCTCATCAGCTCCTTCCCAACCTGAAGCTGATAAAAATAACATATCTGAAATTCCCTCTTGACAGCAGGCATCTTCTTTCGTATAATACACTCAAAACTCAGTCAGGGAGGATTAAACAATAATAATCTTTTTGGAGGATGAAATGCCTCGTTATGAAGTTGTCGGTTTTGGGCGTGAGACCGGCAGAAAAAGAGTGCGTATTTATGAAACAAAAAATAAAGAAGATGCTATTATGATGACCTCTTCCGAAGGAACTATTGTTGAAGTAAATAAAATCAGAATCCTTCCTGAGCCACCGGCAACTGAACGACAAATCGAATATGCAAAATATCTCGGTCTCAAAATACCAAAAAATGTCACTAAGAATGAGTTATCAATATTAATTTCTCAGGCCGAAGATGATGATTGGCCTACAAAAAAACAATTACAAAAAGCTCGCAAATTAGGAATTAATATTTCAAAAAATATTACGAGTGATGAACTTGATGAATTAATTTCGGATAAAGAATTTGAAATCGAAGAACAAAGGGATGATCTGAAGTGGAATAGAGAAATTAAACAGATTCAGACCATAGAAAAAACCAGTAAAAAATGGAAATTTGCACGATTAATCGGCGTGATATTAGTTATTGCTGGCATTATAAATATATTCAAAAATAATATGGGTGCCGCGATCGTACTTATTATCTTTGGATTACTTATCATTATCATCAGCCGATTGGGTGCATGGTGGTTTCACGGATAAAATAGCAATCTTTTCGGAGGATGAAAATGACGACAGGTTCTGACTTATGCACTGCTATATAAAGATTGCGTGTGTATTCATCAGCTATAAGCTCTTGCAGTGGATTTGAAGACTGCTGAACATAATTTTTTTCCTCTCTTAACCTGTCCAATAAACCTACATTTCGTTCAAATCTTCGTTTTGAGTCTATGAATTTGTGATAAGCAATCTTGTGCAGCCACGTCGACATTGATGCTCGAGCTTTAAATGAATATATGTTTTCCCAGGCAGCAACGAATGTGTCCTGAGTTAAATCCTCGGCAAGGCTAATGTCTTCGGTCAAGTATGCCAGAAAACGGTATATCGACTTGTAGTGCTGTGATATTACCGCTTCATAGGCCTGGCGCCGACCTTGCCTTAAATATTTTAGATTCTGCCATTGTGCTCTTCGCCGCACTCACATCTCCGAAAATGCAACACTGACAATCGGCCTGCCTCAAGCTATACAGTTAGACGATTAACAGTGTCTATGTGTTTGCTAAAATATAAGGATAATTTAAGAAAAATATCGCCGTTTGTCGAGTTTGCAGCAGGTTTTAGCTCTACCCAAGTATAAAATAGTAGAGTGAGATTTTCCCCCAACTCAGAACTAAGCACTAAAAACTAAATCCCGGCCTTGTATCTGTGGTCTCGAGTCTTGTGTCTTTATTGGCTGAGCCACTTTTCGATTCTGTCCAGACCTTTTGTAATCTGTTCCATCGAGCAGGCGAAACTCAGCCGCACGTTGGCATCACAGCCGAACGGCAGACCCGGTACTAAAGCGACATTGGCCTGTTCGAGAAGCGCCTTGGCAAAATCCAAACTGCCATTGATTTTCAGACCGCCAATTTCCCGGCCGTAATGACTTGAAACATCCGGGAAGCAATAAAATGCTCCGGTTGGCTCTATGCAGTCGACAGCTTTGATACTGTTCAGCCGCTCATGCATATATTTGCCGCGTTTTTCAAATTCCACCCTCATTTTCTCTATCTCACCGGCGGCGGCAGGGTCCTGCAGAGCGGCTATCGCAGCATACTGTGCGAAGGTAACAGGATTCGATGTCATATGTGATTGCAGCCGACCCATTGCCTTGATAACTTCCAAAGGCCCTGCGGCATATCCCAATCGCCAGCCGGTCATTGAAAAAGTCTTGCTTAAACCGTTGAGAGTAATGGTTCTGTTGTAAGCATCTTCGCTTAGTGCGGCGAAGCTGATAAATTTCGTGTCACCATAGATAAGTTTTTCATAGATTTCATCGGACATAACCATTATGTCCGTACCTTCGAGGGTTCGAGCGAGCTCTCCAAGCTCATCGGGTGTATAGGTAAATCCGCCGGGATTATTGGGTGAGTTTATCAGCAGCATAGCGGTTTTTTTAGTGATGGCTTTCTTCAGTTGAGCAGGCGTAATTTTATAGTCATTGGCCTTATCGGTTTGAATAAATACTGCAGTAGCTTCGGCCATCTTGATTGTCTCAGCGTATGTCAGCCAGAATGGTGTCCCTACTATAACCTCATCGCCCGGGTCGAGCACCGCCTGCATCAATTCATAAACCGAGTGTTTACCGCCGATATTGATGATGACCTGCTCGGGTGAATAATCGAGGTTGTTTTCTTTCTTGAGCTTGTCGGCGATTGCCTTTTTCAGTTCCGGTATTCCCGCCGCAGCAGTATATTTGGTCTTTCCTTCCTTCAGCGCCTTGATTGCCGCCTCCTTGATAAATTCCGGGGTATCGAAGTCTGGCTCACCCGCTCCGAAGCCGACTATATCCACACCCTGCGCCTTTAGTTCCTTGGCTCGCGAGCTGACCGCCAAGGTCGCCGAAGCCGGTACCGCTTGTGCTCGTTTACTGACCTTCATTTATTTGTCCTCTGAAAAACTTGTTATTTCTTCCAAACGGCCGCTATTAAAAGCGAAATAAACCACTCGGTCAAACAAATTGAGCGAATTAACTATATAAGTATAATTAATATAGGCAAGACAATTGTCTTAATTTCCTTGCAAAGATGGCATTGAGTATGTAATATCTTTATTAGGACAGCTTGGATTTTTCGTTTATACAGAAAATACAAAGTTTATTTTTTGTGCGCCTGTAGCTCAATGGATAGAGCGTCGGTCTACGGAACCGAAGGTTAGAGGTTCGAGTCCTCTCAGGCGTGGTACTGGTAGGACTCGAACCTCAAAGGGTGTGGGAAAAAAATTTTCCCACGTCGTTGGGGTGACAGGAGTGAGCGTCAGCGAACGACGCCAGAGGGGCAGCGCCCCTATGGGGAGCGAACAACGGTGAGGGCGTGGTCGTTTTTTGCTCGTGACACTTGGCGCGCCTCCTTATTTTCTAACTTCTCAACTTCCAAAGCATTATAATTGCCAACACCCTTTGTGTTTCGATAATGAGTTGGCAACCGCCACTGCTTGACAAATTCCTTGCACCAACAGATTTTAAGCTACTTAAATGCTTGCAATCTCTCAATACAAGTGAAGCCTGAAAATAATTCACAAAAAGCCGATAGTTTGCTCAAAAAATCCTTGACAAGAAAAAAGAGGCTGTGTAGTATCATACCGATTCTTTTGCCGTTTTTCGGAGGATTATTTGTGGTGAAATGCTATTCTGTCAACTCAAGCCAAGGTGCATATTATTTAGACTGTATAGGTGCATACAGTTTACATGGAAGAATAAACATTGCTAATACCTTCTAAAAGGAGGAAAAAGGAGAAATCATGGAAGCAAAGAAGTTTTTGACAGCAGTCGCGATAGTTATCTGCGCCGGTTTGCTTGTGGCGGCCGGAACCCAACAACACAAGCCGGCAAGATTTGTTCCAGAAGCCAAATTTGCTCTGGAACAAAAGGACACCCTTGTGGGAATACAAAGCATTTGTGTCGCGGTGGACGTCCAACCCCCGGAACTGGCCAATTACGGCATAACAAAGGAGGCGATAAAGACTATTGCAGAAATGCAGTTGCAAAAGAATGGTATCAAGCTGCGGAAAAATTACTATGGCGAAGATGATGTTCCTATCCTTGTGGTGATTGTAAATCTTATAAAAATCGATATGCTGTATCATACAGTCGGATATGCAGGGGCAATCGATGTAGGACTAACTCAATCAGTTTACCTATCAAGAAAACCTGATATTATGAGGATGGCCCCTACCTGGGAGGCCGGTAAAACAATAAGGGTAGGCAAAAATAAAGTCCAATCAATCCGTGAAGATATTATAGAACTCATCGACGAGTTCAGCAAAGACTATCTCGCAATGAATCCAAAAGGACAACCAACAAAAGAAAAACAACAAAAAGCAATACCCACAAAATCCTACTGCTGCTCGGTTAAGGTGCGGTGATGATGAGAAGAAAACACTGAAATATCTTTTTTATAATGTAAGAAAACTTGTCTTTGGCTGATATCTGCCCTTTTTTATGAACTCGGAAAATCCACCTTTATTCTTTTCTGATTAAATACTGCAGGGTGCTCTCTTGTATAGACATACGTAGCTAAAACAGCAGCTTATTTGAAGCAATTTTGGCCAGTTGTGGATATGCGTGTAATAGCCCTTCAGGAACTTTTTGTTCTTGTCCGGTTATAAGGCATTTTAACTCAAGAGAATTGGCAAGCTCTGCACCCCTGTAGTGATTATTAGCTATGACGATAAGAAAATCATACGCCTTTTTTACTTTTTCGATTCGGTCTTTGATTTGGGCGAGTTCTGTATTGTTGTAATAGTAGTCGTAGGTTTCGTCTCTGCCGGCATTCTTATCAAACCACTTGTCCGCGTTTCTTCCGTGCAATCTCAAATAACCGTTCTTGCCAATCCTGCAATTTTGCAGGTCAAATGAGTTCCAGCTTGTCGGATAATCCAGATTACAGACGGTGACACCAAGCTGCTCTAAGAATTCAAGAGCATCGGAATCTTCCCATGATTTGTGCCGCAGCTCAATTGCCAGGTCAAATGTATTGGAAAA
>CAZUTR010000087.1:8596-9036 GCA_964623545.1 uncultured Pirellulales bacterium
AAAAAGCAAGAGTTCCTTTGTTTGATTATGAAGTCCCGATAATCTCAGATAAATGCTGCCGATTATTTCCGTCATCTGCAAAATCATATCTGAACTGAACAAGCAGCTTCTTTAGCCTGCCTGCTTCGAGTAATGGTTCAAAGCCGGTGTGAAATCGCTTTACCGTTTCAGATTCGATTTTACCTTCGTGGGTAAAGTCTTTGTGCAGCTTAGCCGTAAAAAAGAAATCCTTTTTGGCTGATGTTCTTTTCAGCCAGCTCCTGCTGTTCTTAACTGAAGGCGGCTGGTAAAAGGTGCTGTTTATTTCGATACAATCAACAAATTGACTAATAAATTCGAGCTGGTCGATTTTAGAGCTTTTATAAACAATCCCTTTCCAGTCCGGATAAGACCAGCCGGCAATCCCTATGTATATTGGACAATCCATTATTTCAAGACCG
>CAZUTR010000088.1:0-9033 GCA_964623545.1 uncultured Pirellulales bacterium
AGCGCAACTGCTGAGGCAATTGCGAAATTAGCGGTATGTGTAATACTCACACTTATCTGCTTAATTCCAAGCTGCTCGGCGATTTTTTCAACCTCTCCGCGGACAGTTACCTGGGGCTGGCCCGCCGGGTTGTTTATTATTTCAATATCCGTCCAAGCAATCTTACCCCGCCAGCCGGTACCAAGCAGCTTTAAAACAGCTTCTTTGGCGGCAAAACGACCAGCGAGCTTTTCCATCTCATTCTTATTACCCTTCGCATAGGCCTGCTCAGCAGAGGTAAAAATCCTGTCCAGAAAACGGCCGTCGTGCCGCTTTACCATATCTTCAATTCGCGGAAAGTCCACAAGGTCTATGCCGTGGGCAATGATTTCCATCTCTTTATCCAAATAGGTAACTGGTTACTGATTATTGGTAACTGGTAATTGATTAAATATTCAAATAATTACCGGCTTCACTTTACTCTTGAACAATCGCGTACATCCTGCCCAGGCAGAATTCCACAAACTCATCTTTACCCTCCAGCTCTGTCTGCTGAACAAGCTTTTTGTTAAACTCGTCGATGGCTTTTCTTCGCTGGTCTATGACAATTTTTGTCTTTACCTGGTCCTGTACCTTCTCAAACGGCTCAAAACCCGCTAACTGTTTATCCTCAAGCTTCATTATGAAAATATGTCCCGGTACCTCAATCGGCCCTACAATTTGCCCAGGCTCAACTTTCCTGGCTTCGGCCTCAAGAACATCGAAAGGACTCGCCAACGAACCAAATTGAACCGGTTTCCACAATCCTCCAAAATTTCGTCTGTATCCATGCGAATACTGCTTAGCCAATTCAGCGAAATCCTCACCCAGGTTGATTCGCGTAATCAACTCATAAGCCAAACCCTTAGCAACCTGCAGACGGCTTTGGTTCGGGTCTGTAAGCTCCAGCTTAGCCGGTTCAATATCAATGAGCCGAAACTCAAATGTAGCCGGTATCGCGAAAACATCCTTCTTCATTTGATTGTATGCCTCAAGCATCTGGCTATGCGTAATAGGCCTGTCCATCTGTGATTGCAATTCCGTTGCCATATAAGACTGACTTAACATCGCCTTTTTCTGATATTCCTTGAAGCTCTTCCAGTCCATCCCCATCTGCTTCAAGGCCTGCTCGGCCTTGGCGTAATCACTGCCAAACCTGACTACAAATTTCCTCAGCTCCGTCTCCACCGCCTTTTCCAGAAGTTCGTCGATATTCGCATTGCTCGCATTCTCCTTTGCCTTGCTGTAAAGCAAAACATTAGCAACCTTAGTCATCAAAATTTGCTCAAGGTCATCTTTAACACTCTCTTTGAAGCCTTCAAAATTATCCATCTGGGTCGTCGGCCTCAGACGTCTCAATGCCGGAACAATTATCTCATCACTGGTTATCGTCTGGCCGGCTACAACCAGGACGAATCCACCCGAGGCCTGCGGCAGACCCTGCTTCTGCGGAAAAGGCATCTGCGCCAACTGTTCTTCGGTGAACTTGGACTTATCTCCGCCACAACCACATATAAATAAAAAACCTAACACAATCAAAAAAGCGTACTTACGCACAGTATAATCTCCAATTTATCCGATAAAAATAAACCATCACGAACCAGAAGCTGAACAGTCATATCGCTATACGAGATTCTACGCCAAAATTCCCATATAATCCACAAAAACCTTTTTCAGCATCCTCCGGAAAATGTCGAATAATATACTATTGAAATATATAAATTTGGGAGAATAAAAATGGCCAGACTACAATTGCTCATCGGATTACTGATAATAGCCGTCACCACAGGCTGTAATCAGGAAATCGTCAGGACAGAACACTTAAATAAACTCGACCATAAATGCGTGCACATAAAGCCTATCGAAAGTGAAAATCCTTATGTAGGCAAAGTTTTAAGAGATGTTTTTCAAAAAGAGTTTATTCGAGAGCAAATTCAGCTCTGCGACCCGAATAGCGCAACGGTCATCATTACCGGTTCAACCTTTATGACATACAGAGCCAAGACTGGTAAAGGTGGCCTCGGCGGTGCAAGCTACGCCGCAACAAATCAGGCCATCGAAAGCGTCTCTATCATAGCCAAAAACCAAAATGGAGATGTAGTACTTACCGCCGCTTATGACAACAGTAAGCAATACACGGCAACCAAAGTTGGAGAGGTATTCGGCTCATCTCTGGCTAAAAAATTCAAATAAAATGCAAGCTAAAGATGGTTACAATCCCCAGTTGTGACTTAGCAAAGCATAATCGCAGAAATTAACGCCATCGATACCATCAAGATTTGCATTGCCGCCAGTTTCGAGCCAGTCCTCGGTGAAAATTCGCAGATCCTGCCAATCAATTCTGCTGTTACCATCTAAATCACCACATATTACAGGATTGGCATTTATCCAGTCTATCAAGGTACGGTATTTATGCGCTTCTTCGATTGGCTCGTCCTGATATTCAAGCGAACCCCATGAGCCCCATTGGTTAAAAGGGCCTACATAATGGTAGTGGGCAAAAGTATCAACTCCTTCGGCTTTTAGCATATCAAGGTATTCATAGTAGCGTTCATACATTCGTGGGTCCCGGTTGGCAGATGTAAGGATATTCGTCAGGGTAGTATCGTGAACCCCCACAAAATGCTGGCCACCCTCGTAGCAAATTAATTGACAGCCTTGTGCATCGGCAACAGCTTTCTGGGCAATCACGTGGTTTTGAACATTTGCAATTTCCGCCGGTGCAACTATTTCGAGAATTTCGTCCACTGTTGGATAATCCGGTGCGGCCGGCGGAATATCATCTGCAGTAAAATTCTTTCCGAAATATGGAGCAATGGCCAGCGCATCAGGCATAAGATAATCAGGATTGATTATTGGGTCGTTCAACGCATCGAAACGAATATTCGTAATCCAAATATTGGCGGACTGTGTTGCCATAACTTTTATCAGCCGGCTATCATCGATAAACTCATCTTCAAAGATTTCCCAGATTTGCACCGAGCGAAGCGAAACATATTTTTGTCCCGCTACCCAGCCTTCGGTATCAAGACCGAGCGCCAGCCCCATATCCTGAACATAGCCGGTCTGCAAGAACATTCCATTCCATGTTTCGTTCGAATACTCAACATAGATTTTCAGCTCCGGCTCTACGGTATCACGCAGCAGGCGAGCACATTGCATTACATAATCATCGTCAGCTAAATGCGGTATGCAGACCCATATATCCTTATCAAGGGTATTCGCCAATTGAATCATATATTCAAGCGCCACTCCCTCTTCGCGTGTTTGAGTATAAGTATCAGGTTTAGTGCGCTGCGACCATAAAGTAAGCGGACTGGCGTTAGTTTTAGCCCAGTCCATAAATCGAATGCATGCAAAAGGTTCCAAGCGCTGCAAAAATATACTATGGAATGGCTGCTCTAAATAAGTAGATTGGAAACCGGGCATAATTACTCGGAGGTTACGTATTGGGTCACCAGATGAGGATTCGAGTATATTTACAAAAAGAGCTGTTGGTCCTTCTTTTCCAACAGGGACAGTGATATTGTATGAATTAGTACCGCCGTTGGGATAGAAATGACCCGTCGCGGCATTTTTGAATTCAATCTCACCAATTCCTTCAACAATCACGGTATAGTCACCGGGAACAAAGGCGGGCATAATCGTGTGGACATAATGGTCGTTGCCGTCACCTGCGGTAAAAGGCAAAACAATAGGCCAGCCGTTTGCATCGAGAGGAATTTCATCTTGTTTTCCACTTTCCCAATCATAGCTGCCAACTTCGCGGGTAAGCCACACGCGGGACATCTTGAACATATCCACAAAATCCCATTCTGTTGACCAGTCCTGTGTTCCAGCAACATTTGTTCCAACTTCCATTCCAGCCGGAGGGTTTTGTTCGAAGTTTGCCGTGACGGCAGTATTCAAATCTATCGTTATAATTCGAGGATTACCCATTCCCGTTATGTCACCGGACCAGCCGGAGAAATGATAGCCCGGCTCAGGCTCAGCTATCAACTGGATAACTGTCCCCTGTTCAAAAATTGTCCCCTGTGGATTTGATGTTGCCGAACCACCTACACTGGAATTTACGGCAAGCGCGAAGACAGGGGCAGACTGCTCAATACTAAACGCAGTGAGTTTCGTGTCATGACCAGAATATCTCGCCTGGTGAGCATAAATACGAAATTCAACAGATACTATTATCCCGTTGTATCCAGTAGGCGGTGTGATGAAACTGTGGTGGATATCATCGTAATTTCCATTATCTGCAGTCGCCGTTGTAAACAGTGCATCGGACTCGGTAAAACCATCGATACTTGTAAAGACCGAATATTGTTGCGGCGCGTGCCAGTCTATTCGCTGAATACCGAAATTGATTTTTTTGCCATTAAGATTCAAAGCCCCTGAGGTTGGCTGCAATGTGAAATAAATATATTCGTCGTCAACTATGGCTTCGGCAAGGTCACTTCCCGAGGAAGTGGCAATTACATAGAATCCAAAGGCATCATCAACACCTGCGGTCGGATGGGCCCCTGCACCAAGCTGCCAGCCTGTAAAACCAAGATTCGGGTCTAAATACGAGACTTGAGTCCAGGGAGTGTTTGAAGATGGCTCGGTGCCGTTAAAATCACAGACAATAATATCTTCTGCCTGTATGGCTGAAGCAAGCAGCAAAACACAGGAAATTAAAACAATCTTTCTGCTCATGAAATAAGAGAAAACCGTCCCTACATGCTCAACATATCCAATATTGAGACGGTCTACAATATTAACCAAAATTATTCGAGCCAGTTGCCAGCTAAAATGGCAAAGTCTTGGAATTCGACACCGTTTTCGCCATCGAGATTCGCAGGACCGCCGGGCTCAAGCCAGTCTTCGGTAAGAATTCGCAGGTCTTCCCATTCTACCTGGCAGTCACCATCGACATCACCTGGCGGACATACTGCCTCAAGAATTATATGACAAACAGATAGTGCAGGGATGGTGTAAGAAAAGGAATTGTCTGTTATGGTACCAACAGGTGTAATCTGCGATATAGTAGAACCGGTACTGTCGAATGCCCATACAGTACCTGATATATAAGGCCTTGAACTGTCGATATTAAATGAGCCGTTAATCGCGTCATCAAAATTCTTATTGATTACTATAATATGCAACTGGGAAAGATTTTCACCAAAAATAGAGGCGTAAATAGAGCTATTGACCTTGTCACTCATCGTAGCCGAGACCCTCGTGTCACCGAAAGTAGAATTGCTGCCGTCATAGTTTCTGTATATTTTATAAGCAGCGCTGACATAATCATCCGTACCACCCCAATAATTGGACATATATAAACCGTACTTACCGAAAATTCCGAGCGCGTCGGCCATTGCGATGCCGCCTGAAAAGTGCTCCGGTGCACCATAGGTGAACTCAGTAATAGCCAGCTTGGTTCCCGGGTAATAAGTATCAATGGAATTCTGCACCTCCGGCAAAAGAGGCAAATAACTACTGAACCATTCACCTATCCAACTGTCTTCAATATAATCCGGGTCCCACAGCGTTCTCGGCGCCTGCATACGCGCTTCCGCGTTTGCTTGGGAGTAAGAGGGCAGTGAATTTGTTATCCTTTCGCCATCCCCTCTCGCTTCGGGATACCAGTGTAAGTCAAGAACATCAAGCAGCCGCCTTGACTGTGCATTTTCGGCCTGTTTCATCTCATCAAGATAATAATCAATAAACCAGTTATATCCGCCTCCAACGCTGGGCCAGTCTGGCGCTCCCTGTAAATCAAGATAAGCACCAAAGCCATAAAGTGCCGGTCCGAAGATTTTAGCATAAGGGTCAACATCTTTAATGGCCGAGGATAAATCAACAGACCTGTCAATTAATTCCACACATTCGGTTTGGTTCGGATGAATTCTCGGATGCGTGCTAGGCCAAAGTGCCGGCTCATTGTCAAGCGAGTAGGCCTTTACGCCCGTTGGCGAACAAGCATCGCCATATGTATCCACAAGGAAATTAACACACTCATCCATATACACATAATCATCATCCACATCCGGGTCGCCGGGAGGGTCACAGAACGGCGGTGGCTTTGCATAGACAACCTCTTTCCATCTGTAAGATGGTGCAGTTTGCGCCTCCGTTACCGTACCATCTCCGTCGGCTGATACATAACCGGCCATCTGAAGTGTTACAAGAGAATACTCTCCCGCCGCCAGACAATTATCCTGAAAATCAGTTAAACAAATTCCGGGAATTAGCCGCTGCGATGACGGCAAATGCCTGACAAGATAATCGTCGTTGTAATGGTACCAGTCGTTACCGGCATTTGAGTAATTGTTTTCCCAGTTGTAACCGGTCAGACGATTGCCGCCGGTTCGCCTTGACGCTATATTTTCATTCCCACCGAGCGAATAATTAGCGCCATAAATATATGGGCTAATCGGCGCCCTTTCCGCGGCAGGGTCAACAAAAAAAAGTACGCCTATATCAGCCCAAGTAACTGAGGACAAACTTACACAAATAAAAACACAGATAATAATCAGCCTTCTCATTTTCTTTCTCCATAAATTGCTATATTCTTGTCTCTTTTACAAATCGGATGCTTATTAAGAGATATTAAGTTAATCTCAAACAATCACCCCGCTGCTCATAGATACGCTTTTTCTACCCTTCTCCATCGATATCGCAGTCCTCACTTGCCTTCTATAAATCTGGTATGCGATAACAGGGGCAGGCAGATATAATGCCTTGAGTAATGCCTGATGCCGTTTATCACCCCAAAAATCCACTCAGAGATATCACTATTATAATAAATACGGTTTATAAATTCAAGAGTTTCTCGATTTTGCTTCTATTTCCATCTCAATTTGCTGATATGCTCCGGCCTGACAAGCTCTACATGGCCATCATTGAACAATACATTACAACCCTGACCTCCGTGATTTTCAGTAGTGACCAATTCCGGCCCGCCGCACTGATTCCAACCCTGTTTCGTCTCGAATAAAAGTACAACACCTCTCGGCACATCAGCTACTTTCTTACCAGCTATATTTTCATTTAAAGCGTAATTGCTTCGACCTCCCCTGGCATCCACATTAGGGCAACGAAACTCCGATTCAGTTACATTAGCATATTTGATTAGTAAATCACACCACTTGTCACTTATCGGGTACATGCCGTCATTCTCATCTGCATACAGAAAAATTGTTAATCCAAGAACTCTCAAATTCGCAGCGCAAGATTGCATTTGCTCTATGCTATTCTCCCGTCCTACCCGGCTGACATAACCAAAAATAAATATGAAAACCACAAAACCATTGAGCAATATCCCTGACACCGACAGACCTGCCCACTTGAGCTTCTTGCCGCCAAACACAATCTGAACCAGCGAGGTTGCGCCTAGAACAAAACCGAAAGCTGAAAAAGCAAAAAGCCCAATAGGAACAAACGGCGGAACACTAACCACTCGACACACCGCCAAAAGCAGCAAAGTTCCGGCGGCAAACAAGGCCATAAACAGCGATGCGAAACCCATCCCGCAGCTCCACAGCGAGGAATCCTTTGTTCGCTTCGTTTGCTTTTCAGTTACCTTCATTCCCAATCCTGGCTGGCCTTTTGACTTTCTCCAGTACCCATCTCAACTTACTACAGCACCAGTTGACGAACTAAAATGACATATTAATATCAAGCAGCTATTCTGGATTACAATATGAAATTCCATTATTAATCTAAGAAGATTAAACTTTACAACTCTATGTTCAGTGACAATTTCTTTAAGATGAAGAGTCATTTATTTTTTTTGCCAAAGTTTCAATCCGCCTTGATAAAAGTATCCGCTGCCTCATCGAACTTGCGCAAGATATCAATATCACTCCGAGACAAACAACGAACAATCCTACAACCCAGAGAAAAGCAGCCGACCAGTCAGCTCGCCAGAAACCCAAACAAACTAGTGGTACAATAACAAGTATTCCGCCAAAAATATATTCTAACACCCAAATCAACTGTCTATCTTTTAACATGACAAGCTCCTTCATCATCTATAATTGCGAATTTAGTCACTTATAACTTATTTCCGTTTTATCTTTAACCTCCCTGTCATTTCGTTTTTTACATTATTTCCGGTAAATCGGGATTTGATTTTATCTCCGTACTCTCAAAGATTAAGAACCTTTCTCAGGATGTTTATAAGTGTCACCGGTTCGAAATAATTTTTCGGCAGGTACAAATAGACAGTATTAGCATCTGTAATTCTCACCTTGCCTTTGCTGTTTTTAAATAAAGATTTCGTTTTGTTGGCTATCCTTTCCGTGAAAGAAAATACCAGGTTTTGGCCCTGGGTTACAATGCTTTTTATGCCTTTTGCGCCAGCCAATATTCGAATCTCAGCCAAATCAAGCAATAGTGTGACCTCGTCCGGCACAGGGCCATAAATATCAGTCAGTTCGCCAGCGATTTGTTTTAAGTCATCGATGCTTTTTGCAACCGCGATTTTGCGATAGACATCCATGCGGTGCCTGTCGGTGGGAATGTAATTTTTCGGTATGTAAGCGACAAAACCCAAATCGACAACCGCAGCAGGAATCAATTCGCTTGGCTGGCCCTTGATTTTCCTGACGGCATCGGCCAAAAGTTCACAGTACATCTGATAGCCAACCAACTGAATATGTCCTGACTGCTCGGCACCTAAAATATTGCCCGCGCCGCGAATCTCCAAATCCCGCAGCGCAATTCTAAAGCCGGCCCCAAGGTGCGAATACTCCTCTATCGCCTTTAAGCGTTTGGCCGCCAGCGGTGTAATCGGCCTTGAGGCCGGAAGCAGCATATACGCATACGCACGGTGCTTATATCTTCCCACTCTGCCGCGAAGCTGGTGCAGTTCCGCCAGGCCGAACCGGTCGGCGTCATTTATAAACATCGTATTTGCATTGGGAATATCCAGGCCCGATTCGATAATCGTCGTACACACAAGAACATCGGTTTCACCGAGCACAAAATCTATCATCGCTTTTTCCAGCTCATGTTTGGCCATCTGACCGTGGG
>CAZUTR010000089.1:0-9003 GCA_964623545.1 uncultured Pirellulales bacterium
GCTTGTCTGTGCAAGCATCCTTGAAATGCAAACGGAACAGTTTGCCGGACTGAAAGTGGAGACCTTCTTATCAGCTTCCTTCAAGCTGACGGTTAATCTCGCTGTTCAGGTCATTGCCATAGTAGCTATGCGCTCAATCGGCCTGTTCTACAGACACTATATGTGCTATCTGGGCTGGTAAACAACAAACCAAAGTGAGCTTTTTACATTGGGATTGAAGTAGACATTCAACTTGTCGCAGCACCGCTTTCGGCAGAGTGGAGTCAATCAAAACGCCTGCCAGTTCTTCAATAACGAAGCGAAGTCCAGAAAGTTTACACTGCCGTCCTTGACAACATCTTCCGGGATACCACCCGAGACACCACTCCAGAGCCACTGTTTCGTTAAATCCGACACATCCTTAATATCAATCTCGCCATCAAGGTTTACATCACCTGCAAGGACACCGAGTAGCTCCATCAGCGTAGTACTTACAAGCTGAGTATGTGAACCGCCAGCTTTGGTATAAACAACCTGACAGGTAATACTGCCATCGGTGATTAATTTGGACCTGTCTACTTCGATTATGAAGTAATCGCTGAAACTGTTGCTATCGGCTGTGCCGTTAGCATCAATAGACGGGAAAAATATTTTATCATCGATAACCGCCGTAACCTGCTGTGACGTGTTAATCAGGTCAACATATACGTCCGTCATATCACTGTCTGTTGTATTGGTTAATGACAGGCTTAAGACATATCTGAAAATGCACCGGCCAATCCGAGTCTTTTCAATAATTTCAAATCCGGCGAACTGTAAATCCGCCTCGGACACGTAGAAATCGAAGTGGTGTTGCGTGGTCTTGGGTGGTTGTGAACTGTCGCCAACCTGAATCATCGCTTGATAGTATCCATCACTCATTGGAGTGCCCGAGAAACATCCTGTGTTTGGGTCAATGGTGATTCCAGGAGGCAATGGTGACTCACCCGGGACTGGAGAAAAGAGCACTGAGTTGACATTAGTCAGGCTGGCAGAGCCATTGTACTCGGACACAAGCACATAATCTGTTCCATTGCCGGCTGATATGCCAACTGTCGGCGAAAGAAAGGTATTGCCACCGTCATAATCAAACCTAACGCTCCCACCCTCGAAAAGGACAACAGCAAAACTGACCAGGCTACCGGACGCATATGTCCTGCCTTGCCATCGAATCATAAGCCGGCTCGGCACGCTATCGTCAATATAGATATCATCTTCAAGGCTGATGTCTGTACGCAAGTCATCCCACAATGGAGCGATGCGAATATTGTTAATCAGCTTAGCCGTAGAGTTGTAATAGTCATTGGAGAAGCCGGCAAAGTCCAGGAAGCCGTTGCTGCATATATTCACTGTGCTATACTCTGAGCCATAATAGGGAAATGAGAAAGCAAGGTCATAACTCCAAGAGCCATCATCCGCATTCCATCCCTGTTCGGTCCCCGATGGATTAAAAAGACTGGATGAGAGTATGGAATATGTATATCCATACCTGAGCTGTGCAATCCAGTTATTGTAAGGCGTCGTGCCATTTTCGGCGCTTATGCAATCGGACACTGTCTTGCCAACCGTCCACACGTATTCATATGGTGTCTCTATTAGCAATGGTGGCTCATTAGACCAACGCGCGCGGACCATTAGATTGGCCAACCAGCCCATATCTAACAACGGTGACCATTGCTCGTAATCAGGGAAGTAAATCCACGACCGCCCGTAATAAGGTGGGTCCATGTCTAATCCGTTGTCATATATGGTATTACTCTGTGGACAACCTACATAAAATCCTCCGTTGTCAATTCTGATTCCAAGGTAAGAAATATCGACGTCAGCCCAGTCATCGATTGGACTTATAACAGCCTCAATTTCCCCCAACACAGTGCCTGGTAAGCCACGTGGCCCATCATCATCCCATATCTTGGTGTAGATTTTGAAACCGTCGTAAGGAAAAAAGCGAACATGCGTGGGATAGCATGGATAAGTATCGGGTGTGATATGCACCGCCATTCCAAAGTCCCCTCCAGAGACGCCGAGGTAGGCGTCGAATTGTCCGTCATCGTAAGCAAGCTGATTAACGGCAACAGCATAGGAACACAGGCACGCTCTCAAGTAACTATAGGGACCATCGGCCGTAATTTCCAGAGTGAAATTGATTGTGTGCGTCTCGGGACAAGATTGGGCCAGAGAGATAACAAATGGGTCAGTTGCATTGTCAGTTATGCCACCATGGTAAACATCAGAGAAATCGGCCCTGTTCTTGTTAATCGTAACAAACGCATCGGTAGTGCTCAGCGTGGCCGAAACGTTAGTTGCATGCGCCCAACCATTAACCAATGAAAGTGACAGATTGACAGTCTCACCCGGCTCCAGCTTACCGTTCGCATTGCCACTGGAATCATCAATCACAACGCTCGGTGCCATATACTGCAATCCTCCAATCCCATGATTGCCAAAGGCCGTATAAATAGCCTCACCGTGAGGAGTCCCATTAGTCAGATTCCAATCACCATATCGAGTATCGTCTTCAACAAGTACGGCCAAAAGATAGTCTTCAAAGTTCGTCGCATGTGCATATCGAGCAAAGTGAACCAACTCATCCATCACACCACCGATTGCCTGCCGGGCTTCCCATAAAGCACCACTTAGCATCTGGCTATCTAAGTGCACTGAATTAGAAAAATCCGTTTCCCGCCGGTAGGTGTTGTCCAATGTCCGAATCCCATTCAGCTCGTCGAGAATCAATCCCCCATCGCCAACCAAAGGATTCTGGCTTGGACTGAGTACACATCCAAAATAATCAGACCATGCTTCATTCAAAGCTCCTGGTTCAAATACATACGGGAAATAAACATCGTCGTAAATCTTTGATGTTACCCCGTGCGTGTACTCGTGGTAAATTACTTCTGCATAGAGCCCAAAGTCATCGCAGACCAATCCGTCGCCAGCACCAAAAGCCATACCCTCGCCGTCCCAGTACGCATTGCAATACCCGTCTTCGCAATCTATCTGTACAGAAACCGGCATCGGATAGTCTAAGCCCAAAGGGTAGTGTGTTGAAGAATCTGAGAGACTCGGATCCAATCCGAGATAGAAGTCGTGTACGTAATTAACATGCCAATACACGCTTGACTCAACAATCTCGTTATACCAGTCGCTATTCCATATGAAATCCACCACATCATCAGGGCCTACATCCGACTGTTCAAATAGAGCATCTTCTCCACATCCATAGTTAATGTCACAGTATAATCCCTTCAGCTCAGATGTAATGTCGCAAAGAACCCAGGGTGGCAGGACACTATAAGTTCCATCGGCTTGTGTCTGAACAGTGTTGATTCCTCCATGGACCGAAACCAGCTCCACATCATCGATGTTCCAGCCGGAATATGCCCACGCCGAATAACCAATTTCATAGCCCCAGCGGATGAAAACGCCCGGCTGATTATCGGCAACTCTGCTAATGTCGCAACAAAACTGGCTCCACATAGATTCCGTAATCTCAGTGCTGTTCTCCCAGACGGTTGTCCAAGAAGACCCGTCAGTTGATACTTCAATTGTGGCAAATGCATATGGTTGAAAGTCGGTATTAAGCCAACGCCAGAACTTCAACCAAACATTGGCATGCGCCGAACAGTCGATAGGCCCCATCGTCAAATACCAAGGACCGCCAATCGTCAGGTTATAGTCTCCATTCAGGTTTACTCCATAAACATTGCTGCCTGTGTACCCACTTGTAGGGTCAGGATTACCGTGAGCAGTCCCACCACCGCCGGTCGGTACACCAAAGGCCCATTGACCTTGAGTGCTCCAGCCGGGATCGCCATCAAAGTTCCAGGATGCAATAACAACTTCAGACCCGCGAGCAGTGACTTGCTCATACGGGAAAGGAACCTCCTTCTGCGTGAGATCACTGGCGAACTCAGGCTTGTATTCACCCTTCACAGTACCGCTAATTTCATATACCAGAATGTTACGCTTGCTGACAATCCTTCCATTTACAGCATCAATGAGGTATTCCCACTTCTTATGAATCGTCGGCTGAAATATTCGCAGCCTCCAGCACAGCAGATAATCAAATCCATTCGGACGACGCACAGGTAGTATGCAAAGTTGAATATCATCAATTCGAGCTTTCTCGGATGTAGCTTTGCAGTCATCCTTAGCCAATCGCAACGCAACTTTGCGACCCACTCTTGGCTTGGTGTCCACAATTACATCAGGGTACACATCCGAACCGAACATAATTACCCTGTCATCCTTTGTATAAGACAAATTCACCTGACCGCCGAGAACAGGCAGACCATTGTGAATTTGTTGAAAGCTAACATACCAACGTCCACCGGCTCTTACAGCATTAGCCAACCTCAGCCGATTCGGTTCAATCTTCAAAAGCTCTGCGTTAGCGGCCACAAAGTCACGGCTACTTGATTCAATATTCTTTTTTGTCAGCTTATCCGCCCTGGGCAAGCCTAATGCTCGGCCGGTAACCAAATGAGGCGTACCTGTGACCGGATTCCACCGGACCGACCAGCCCGGGCCTCTTTGGTCAGTAAACCGTTGCCACGCCTTACCGGCGCTTGATATTTCGGTGCCCTTCTTATCGACCATGCTATGTCGAACATTGATGTCACCAGTATTTCCACCTGCGACAGCCGACGGGGCTATAATACTGTGCTTGTCCAGCAAATAGGTTGTACCGCTTGGCTCACCTGACCGAATTGCATAAACCGTGCCCCCAACAGCCATCGCAATTGCTAATGCAACTGCAATTTGCTCCCTCACTTTTTCGTCTCCTTACTAAAAATTGTTCCTTCAACGGTACGATTGTCTTACTTACTGCGTTTTGTCACAATCACCAAAAAGCCTAAAGTGCATAAAAACAACGTTGCTGGTTCAGGTATAGTATGCCCCGAATCGATTATCTCAAATGAGACGGGGTCGACTATTTCATAAAACTGTGAACCCGGCTCACCGACACCCAACCAATCAAAACTGACTGCAAAACCACTAATAGTCTGTCCCACGACGATACTGGACGCTAAGGCCTGAGCATCGTAAGCACCATCATCGCCGAATGCCGGCTCCGGCTGCCAGACCATCTCAGCCCAATCTGTAGCCAACGGTGTTTGTGTTTCAACAGTGAGATTTCCATACAGTCCGTAATCAAACCAGATTGTAAACTCCTCAATTCCTTCCGGTAAGTTGATATTTATTACATCATAGGTAAACTGGTATCTTCCTGAGCCGAGATTATTAACGTCATACAGGATTTCGGTAACGAGATTGGCGTGAGCTGCCGTGTAAAGAAAAAAAACGCAGAGTACCGAGAGTAAACCCCTCCTATTCATAATACGCTCCTTCGATTAAAAATACCTTACATCAAGTTGCCTATATCAGCCATCCTTGACCTATATTTGAATTTTACGTTATAGGACGTACTTTTGTCAAGGGGAAATTATGGCTTTTCTGGAGCGTTGGGGGGCTAAAAACAGCGGATATACTATTTTCTTGTCGGTTCGAAGATTCTAACTGTGTTTTTCCCCGCTTGTTTTGCTGTATAAAGCGCCTGGTCGGAGTGGCTCATAATGTCCTCAGGTCTGGTCTCTGCGTCATACTGGCCGAGACCGACGCTAATGGACAGCGCTATTTGCTGCCTTTGCCATGTTATCGGAGAATTCGCAACCGCATCGACCATACGCTGAGCAACAACGATTGCATCAGACAGTGATGTATTAGGTAAAACCACCGCAAACTCGTCTCCTCCATATCGTGCAGCGGTGTCAATCTGTCGTATGCATTCTCTTATTCTTCTGCTAATTTCCTTGATGACCTTATCGCCAGCTCGGTGACCATGTGTATCGTTGATAGCTTTGAGATTGTCAATATCAATCATAATCAGTGAGATTTGGCCCCCATACCGTCGAGACCGCAATAGCTCTTTCTCGAGAATTTCGTAAAAGGTTTTATGATTCACAAGGCCGGTTAAACCATCAGTTGTAGCCTGGTGCTGCATCTTCTCGAACAGATTGATATTGCCAACTGAGGCGCCGACTAACTGGCTAAAGAGCTCAATTAGGGCAATATCCTCTCTACTAAAGCCATCTCCTTCCATTTTATCCGCCAAATTGAGCACCCCAACTACTCTGTCCTGGCAAATAAGCGGAGAGATTACACAATTTTTGGTCTTATAATTCTGTGCGTATGGTCGCTGTGACTTTCTGATTACAGGTTTGTTGTAGGTGTCCATATCAACGACCTGTATCAGCTTTTTGCTCTTCACAGCCATAACCATAGGCGATAGGGGACTTTGGTTGAGGGAAACAATCTTATTGATAAGATATGGGTGACTATACTGATGCAGGCGTAAAATGCTGTTTGTCTCATCGAGTATATATAAAGAAGCGAACCTAGCCCCAACGAGCTTCGGAATTTTTTTTACACATACCCCGGCTATTCGCCCCATATCAAGGCAGTTTATCTGATGAGCCAAGGGTGTAACCTGGTCAAGCAGGTACCTGCCACCCTGCTGGCTTATACCAGTTTTTTTCGAGGTTTTACGCTTTTTTGGCATATTTTGCGAATAATTAACTCTCAAATTGACGTGCTCTTCACATACCCAGTATAGAGCTTAGCCTTGTCAATCTATCGGATAATCAGCACGGGGCATTTGCAAAAATATCAACAAACCTCAAAAACCCGAACAAAATCCGAATGCTCAAACAAAAAACTCAGAATTAAAGCACATACGGATACATCCAGGAAAGACCAGAAATACCAAGCAAAAAAAAATTAAAAAAAATTAAAAAAATGTTGATATCCGATAAAATGTATTTTACATTTTACAAAACGTATAATATATTATAATAAAAAGAGTCAACAAGATAAATATCTCGGGAACGGTAATAAGTTAAACATAGAGTTCAGCAATAAGTGAAACGTGGAGTTCGATGTTTTTTCAAATCGAAACAGTTGAAGATGTCTCAGTGACTTTATTTGTAAAAAACCATACATGACCACTTGGACAATGTTGGATGAATCTTTGAATTATCGGCCTTAATAGTTTTTTGTTCTTTTTAATTTTATATCCTTCGAAACCGAATTTCGGTGTTTCCACAGAAAGAAGATTTCAACAATGCAACCGAAAACAAAAAGTCATTCGATATTAGCACCAACTAAACTTTATCGAATCGGCGAACTGGTTCGCCACACACCCTTCTCACGACAAACTCTCCACAACTATACGATTATGGGGCTTATCCGTGAGAGCCAATGGACCAACGGCGGCCACCGACTATACGATGAATCGGTATTCCAAAGACTGTCGAGAATTAATGAGCTCAAAAAGACAAAAACTCTTTTGCAAATAAGAAGGATTCTCAGTCAGGAAGAGTTAAGTGTCAAATCCACGAAGGACCGTTTGAGTAAAATCGGCAGAGGTACTAACTAATAGTTATTTAAGAACTCAAGGAAGGATTAGAAGGAACAAGGATGGGAAATAGAGCTTCAATTTTTGCCGGTCATCTGTTCACACCTTTATCAGCTCTTATGTCCCACAGGGAAATTACGTGAAATAATGAACTAAAAATTTTTTCGCCGAAACATAAGTACAATAGTAAGGACTTCAAATGAAACTGTCTTCGCTGATAACCGATAACATTACCGAGCTACTTGTTAAGGTAATCGAGTTTACCCGGATTCGCCAAAAAATCCTCACTCAGAACATTAACAATATCCATAATCCCGGTTTTTCACCCAAAGATTTGGCGGTGGATGATTTTTCAGAGCTGCTTACAAACGCCCTTAATGAGCATATTACAAATCGGCGGCTGGTATTATGCGACACTGACAGCATCAAATTCGGTCCCAGCGGCAGTTTCGAGGCCAAACCAAAAGTGGACAGAAACGCAAAGGAGATGCTTGAGGAAGATAGGGATAAATACCTCGAGCTGCAGATAAATAAGCTACTGGAGAATTCGCTCAATCAAAGAGTCGCAGCGGAATTGTTAAAGCAAAAGGCAGAGTTAACCTAAATTTACGGACAAATACAAAATTCTCGAGGTTTGGGATGTTTTTTAAGGGACAAACATCTGGAGAGACATCCGGTTTACAGCAGATGTTAGAGGACTATAAACGGCCGGCCCAGGTTCTGGCGATAACAAGCGGCAAGGGAGGTGTCGGCAAGACCAACATAGCGGTGAACCTCGGGATATGCCTGAGTGCCTGCCGAAAGAAAGTGCTGCTGGTCGATGCGGACCTGTCGTTGGGCAATCTCGATGTCCTTATGAATATCAACAGCAGATACAATATTTCACATATGCTCAAGGGCAGAAAAAGTCTCGAAGAGATTATTCATACCGGCCCCGAAGGGATAGAGGTCATTTGTTGCGCCTCAGGACTTGAAGAATTCGCGAATATCAGTGAATTTCAACGGCAGCGACTGTTAAAGGAACTGCTGCAGCTTCAGAGTAACAACGACGTGATTGTAATTGATACCGCCGCCGGCATCTCCAGAATTGTTATCGGATTTTGTCTTGCCGCCGACCACGTTCTGGTGGTTACAACGCCGGAGGCACCGGCAATGACCGATGCTTATGCAATGATTAAAGTGCTGGTTGGAAACCATTTCACCGGTCGAATAAGTCTTATTGTGAACATGGCCCAAACAGCAGCGGAAGGCAAAAAGACATATCAGCAAATATCGAATGTAGTGAGAAAATTCCTCAATACCTACATATACAACGCGGGCGTATTTCTTCGAGATGAGCATTTAGTTTCTGCAGTTCGTATGCGAAAGCCGGTAGTTCTGGCTTATCCCAAATCACAAATCAGTTTGTCACTGGCGGCCTTAGCGGCAAAACTCAGCCGCAGCTCGGCCGACCAGACTAACAATCAGGGTTTTTTCAAGAAAGTTGTTGACTGGTTCTTCTAATGTTTCAACTCAAAAGGACGATAAGAAATTAGAGCAGATACTAAAGTCGGTGAGTTTATATG
>CAZUTR010000090.1:0-8870 GCA_964623545.1 uncultured Pirellulales bacterium
GCTCAAGAGAGCTGCCGATTTTTGTGAGGATGTGAAATAGAGGAGGTGGCGATGCAGCTTAAGGTTACCAAGGTGGATGGGAGTGTCGAGGAGTACCTACACACAAAGGTTATAGGGACTGTCAGTAATGCGTTGAGTGAGGTTGACCAGGCCAATGTAAGTGTTGCTGAACAGCTAGCGGATGTTGTGACGCACTTTCTTTATAATAAGCAAAAGAGACGTATCGTAACGAGCGGAGAGATATTGTCTATAATAAAAGCAGTTTTAACATCCTCAGGCTATGAAGACGCGGCAGTTGCCCTGAGCGAACATCATATGGAGCGTAAGCTTAAACGCTGTCGGATTGAGGTTATACCGCTTAATGTTCAGGAGCTTGCCGATGCTGAGCTGCTCTGTAAGCCCGAGCAGTTGGGCGAGAAGGTCAGGTGGAACAAGTCTCAAATCGTGGCTGACCTTGTAGCAAGCTTTAATATTTCTCATCAAACAGCAAGGACAATTGCATCTATCGTCGAACAGAAAATATTTAATATGGATATTACACTGGTTCCAACCAGTTTAATAAGGCAGCTTGTTCTGGCAGATGCCGCAGCAGTTCTTCTGGCACAGCAGCAGTTGCGTGCCATATGACCAACTCTTACTGCAGTCCAGTTCCCACATATGGAGGCATTACTGTATTTTTAGTAACACTTTTGTTCGATGGAAGATTTTTTCTTGTGGTTCGTTAGGATCGATATCAAGCCAGTTGACGTCTTTGAATGTTTTGAACCAGGTTCGCTGGTTTTTTGCGAGCCGGCGGGTGTTTTTCTTTATGCGTTCGGTTGCCTCATCGAGAGTTGTTTCTCCGGACAGGTAATCGATGATTTCGGCGTAACCGATTGCGCAGCGTGCCTGTCTGCTTAAAGGTTTGTCTTCGGCGAGAAGAGATTTGACTTCATCTATAAGACCTGCTTCAATCATTTTTTTTACCCTTTGATTGATTCTGTTGTTTTCCTCGGCCTTTTCTCTTCTCAGGCCAATTATTGTCCAGTTAGGTATCGTATTGTGTGTGTTCCATTGCTGCTGGAAACTTGAGATGGTCTTGCCGGAGGTTTTGTATACTTCCAGGGCGCGAATTATACGTTTGGAATCGTTTGGATGGATTCGCTCAGCGGCAACGGGGTCAATTTCTGTCAGTTGCTGATAAAGCTGAGCAGGTCCTTCGGTTTCAATTTTTTTTTGTAATTCGGTACGAATTTGCTTATTTGTTCCGGGGCCTTCGAACAGGCCATAGAGCAAGGCTTTGATGTATAGTGCGGTTCCGCCAACGGCGATTATAGATTTGTTGCGATTTTGTATTTGTTCTATGGCATCAGAGGCGGCACTGAGAAATGCAGCGACACTGAACGAATCACTTGGTTCGACTATATCGATTAAGTGATATTTAATTTGCTTGCGGGCTTGAAGAGGCGGCTTGGCGGTTCCGATGTCCATCCTTCGGTATATCTTCATCGAATCGATACTGATTATATCAGCACCGAGTGATTGAGCTAAATTGAAGGCCAATCGACCTTTACCCGATGCTGTGACGCCGAGAATTAAAACCATTTTATTATTCATATCGCAGGCAACATGAAGTTTGATGGTAAATAAGTCAAATACACAAGTCAAATTTCGAAAAGAAGAGGAGCATTTTTCTTCTGCTTTAAGTATAATTCCGGTACATATAGATTTCAATTTGAATTTTTGAGGTGTGTGTATGTCGGCAGCTAAAGCTGCCAATTTGGACTTTAAAGCCGAGCTGAGTCGCAAGGCGCAGCATATCAATGAGGTACTGCGGGGACTTTTAGCCAAGCCGGGACGGATTAGTCAAGATTTGAAAGAGTCGATAGGATACACGCTTGAGGCGCCAGGCAAGAGGATACGTTCGGCGTTAGTGCTTTGGTGCTGTGAACTTGTCAGCGGAGAGATTAACCGCGATGCTGAGGTTTCAGCGGCAGCGATTGAAATGGTGCATACTTATTCGCTTGTTCATGATGACTTGCCGGCGATGGATGATGATGACCTTCGGCGCGGGCGTCCTACATGCCACAAGGCCTTTGATGAGGCGACAGCTATCCTTGCGGGCGATGGACTTTTGACACTTGCATTTGAGATTTTAGCAGAAGAGGTTAGCGAATCGGAGCTTGCGGTGAGGTTGATTGGCCAGTTGGCGCGGGCAGCTGGTCCTGCAGGTATGATAGGGGGTCAGATGGCGGACCTTAAGGCACAAAATGGACAAGCAGATGAGGAGCTTCTGCAGTATATTCACACCAATAAAACCGCAAAAATGTTTCGTTGCGCTGCTGCTATGGGTGCTATTTGCGGCGGAGCGAATGAGCATCAGGTGGATTGTTTGTGTGAGTACGGCCTGAAGATTGGGCTTGGCTTCCAGATAGCTGATGATATTCTTGATGTGTGTGGCACAAGCGAAGAGATGGGCAAGACGACCGGCAAGGACGCCAGACAGGGCAAGGTTACGTATCCGAGTGTTTTGGGTCTGGAAGAATCAAGAAAATTGGGAAAAAAACTTGCTGATGAGGCAGTGGTGGTTCTGGGGTCATTTGGCCCGGAGGCGGATATATTGCGGCAACTGGCGATGACGCTGCTGGAGAGAACGAGGTGATGATACCTTAGACACTCATTGTAGTGCCCACACACAAGGTTTTGTTATTTAAACACTTTTTTTGATGCTAGTATCACGTTTAAAAACCCGCATATCAGTATCAACAACGGTTGTTTTCTATTTGGGTAAGGAGACCACAGGACAGCTTTAGCGCGAAGATACCATTATATTGGGGGCAGGAATTTACACTCTCAAGGGGCATGAGGAGCTTTTCTGCAAGCACGATTAGCTATCTGGGATAGCTGTGATTTGATTAAGGAAATAGCTTTACCTAAGCCGATAAAATTAATGTTGTTTGGGAGGTGAATTATGAAGGCAAGGATGTGTCCTGTCAGCGCGTTAGTGCTAGTTCTTGCTGTGGGTGTTCACTGGATAACAGCGGACAGCATTATGAGCTATAAGCATCAATCCGTAAAAAGGATTGATTTTTTGAAGAGATGCCATTTGCCTTTTCAAATTCGGCCTCCGCCTCAAGGTTGAAAGACTCTCATAGTCAAATGCGTATTTTTGCGAACCAAGGGGCCATAAGCATAATGCTTACGGCCTTTTTTGTTAATCAATGGATTTTCAGATTAGTATATATGCCGGAGGATGAGGTGTTCTGAGTATGATTACCAGCTCTTTGATACGAACAAAACAGCTTTTTCACGCGTATTTTTTGGGTAACCTGCTATTTAAAATCATTTAGAAACAATTAGAGGATTCTAATCTCAACTATCTATTTAGATATCTGTGCATTTGTTTGATATTTGCGGCTTTATTATGTATAATTGCTTATTCAGATGGATAATTTATTGGAACAGATAAACAGCCCGGCTGATTTAAGGACGCTATCAGTCAAGCAGTTGGGTGATTTGGCGGGTGAGATCCGAGAGTATATTCTCAGTTCGGTGAGCAGGACCGGTGGACATCTGGCGAGCAATCTTGGGGCGGTTGAGCTGACGCTGGCGCTGCATTATGTCTTCAATTTTAAGACGGACAAGCTTCTTTGGGATGTTGGCCATCAATGCTATGCTCACAAGATAATCACCGGCAGAAAAGATGCGTTCAGGCGTCTTCGGCAGGTGGGAGGCCTTAGTGGATTTCCGAATCCTGATGAAAGTCCATATGACCAGTTTGCCGTGGGGCATGCTGGTACCTCGATAGCCACGGCTATTGGAATGGCGTTAGGAGAAAAATTAAAAAGCAAAGAGGAACAACCAGAGAGCTCAGGCCAACAGCATACTGATAAAGAGGATATGTCCAGCAAGGAGAAAATCGTGGCCCTTGTTGGAGATGCGAGTATCGTTAACGGCACTTCCTTTGAGGCGCTAAATAACCTTGGGCTGGTCAAGCGACAGTTATTAATTGTGCTCAATGACAACTCAATGGCAATAGACCCTACTCAGGGAGCGGTCGCCAAGTATTTTTCGAAGATACGGCTGAGCCAGACCTACGAGGATTTGCGAAAAACAACCAACAATATCCTTGAGCACACACCATTGATAGGTAAAACAGTTGAGGAGGTAATTGAGAGGATTAAAAAGAGTATTCGAATGGCCCTGCCAGCAAGCCAGATGTTTGAGAGCCTGAATATACCGTACTTTGGCCCAGTAGATGGTCACGATATCGGCTCACTTATCCAGTTGTTCTGTGCTTTAGCTCATTTGGAGCATCCGGCTATATTACATGTTTACACGAGGAAAGGTAATGGATTTAAGCCAGCGGGTGTTCAACCCAGTAAATATCATTCGACAGGTCCATTTGAAATGAACGGTGATGCGGTTGAGCCAAGACGAGATGCATCAAGGCGCAGCTTTACTGAAGTTTTTGGTGAACATCTTACCAGGTTGGCTGAGGCGGACAGCAAAATTGTTGCGATAACATCGGCGATGTGCGACGGCACGGGATTGACGGAATTTCGCAAGAGATTCAATGACAGGTTTTATGATGTTGGCATTGCGGAAACGGCGGCTGTGGATGTAGCGGCAGGTTTGGCCAAGAGTGGATTAAAGCCGGTTATTTGTATTTACTCTACTTTTTTGCAACGAACTTTTGACCATATATTTCAAGAGGTTGCGCTGCAGAATTTACCGGTTGTTTTCTGTATTGACCGGGCCGGCGTTGTTGGAGCTGATGGACCAACGCATCATGGGCTAATGGATATCGGATATTTACGAATGATGCCTAATATGGTTTTGGCTGCACCTGCGGATGAGACTGAGATGAAGTTGGCGCTCGAGTTCGCATTAAGCGCTAACAGGCCGGTATGTCTCAGATACCCAAAAGACAAAGTTGCCTCTGATAAGTTAGACAGAAGTGCCTGTGCCCAGCCGTATGAACTGGGTAAAAGCGTTGTTGTCAGAGGTGGTCCCAACGCGGATATTGCAATCGTTGCTTACGGTACTGTGCTGACAGAAGGGCTTATTGCCGCTGAGGTGTTGGCGAAGGAGGGGATTGAGGTGGAAGTGGTGAATGCCCGGTTTGCGGCTCCGGTTGATGATAAAATTATTGCGTTACTCGGACGCAAAAAAGGTATAATAACGATAGAGGACCACTCGAGTGCCTGTGGGTTTGGCTCAGCAGTGTTGGAATTGGCGGCAGCAAAGGGTGATGAGTGTATAGTTGATAAAGAGAAGTCAAGTTCTATCCGGATACTTGGTTCGCCGAGGAGCTTTATAAAACACGATTCCCGCAGTGCACAGCTTATGGAGGTGGGCTTAAAAGCCGATAAAATAGCAGAGACGGTAAAAGAGATGCTGTATGGGAGCGGGAAACGCGATGAGAAAAACGAAAACCTTGCCCAGACTGGCGATATTTGGCGACTCAAGTAAGAAACGTGTTGCCAAGGCGATAGATGAGTTTTCGGACTTTGCAAAGGGCAAAGCGGAAATTATAGCCAACTGTAGTATTGAGAGTTGTCCTGCTGATATTCTAAAAGACTGTAATTTTGTGGTGGTGTTTGGTGGCGATGGAGCTATTATCTCGGCTGCTAGGAATTTCAGTCAGAGCAGAGTTCCTGTTGTAGGCGTTAATGTCGGCAAGCTTGGTTTCCTGGCGGAATTCAGTGTTGGAGAGCTTGAGGAGTTTTTTCCTACTTTGGCGTCTGGAACTGTTCCGACGGAAAGACGTATGATGCTTCTCTGCAGTGTTTTTCGCAGGACCAAGCGAGGTTATGTCGGAGATGGCAAAAAGGGTTCCGGCACCGAGCGGTTCAGGTCGGTAGCCATCAATGACGTTTTTATTACTGCTGGACAGCCTTTTAGGACAATTGAGCTGGAGATGTCGGTTGATGGGGAGAGTCTTGGTGGTTGTGTGAGTGATGGATTGATAATTTCCACACCGACTGGTTCGACGGCTTATAATCTTTCTGCAGGCGGGCCGATATTGTCGGGAAAGATGGAGGCAATGGTTATCACACCAATATGTCCTCATTCTTTGAGTTTTCGGCCAATAGTTATCAACGCCGACAGCAAAGTCGAGGTTATCAGTGTGTGTGTCAATGAAGGCACTACACTTTCCATTGATGGGCAGGTTTCGCTGGAGCTTACAAATGATGATGTAGTGAGGGTAGAGAAAGAAAAAAAGGATTTTCTGATTGTGAATAATCCATTGAGGACACAATGGCAAACTCTGGCGACTAAGTTGAATTGGGTTGGAAAGCCGATATATAAGAATGGTTGAGATTTTATCATGGTGTACAGAATAAACAGTCGATTGTTTAAAGTGATAATTTGTTGGATTATGAATGTTTTTTCGGAGAGGAGGTGTTTGCAAATATGATAAGTCGATTTGTATTCACAGTGTTAATTTCGTTTCTTACTATATTATCAACAGTTGGTTTGGCACTTGAGAATCCTGTTGTTGGTACGGGAACGGGTTTGTCGCTTCAGAATCCAATTGTTGGTACAGGAACAATACCGCAGAGCAGTTTTCAAGATGGTTTAGTAAACAGCCCTAAGCCGATTAGTACCAGCGGGAATCTGATTGTTACCGGCAACGTTAGCGGGGGCAAGCATTTTCGTGACTCTGTTCCGTACGGCTCTACGTGGGATTTCAGGGCTGAGACAGGTACGTCATCACTTGATTCGTTTTTGAGATATTCTGCTGGAAAAGCAGATTCTCAAGGCTATACATGGAGATACGAACCATATCGTTCGCAATCAACAACAGTGACTAGAACATTGCCCGGTGCTCCCGGTGTAATTAGGCCGCCAACAGCTAAAGTAGGAAAAGATGATGTAGACGATTTTACCCTTTATTCTTTACCGGAGCGACGAGTTCGTTCGAGCCAAGACCAGGATACATCTGATGTGAGTTTGAAGCCTATGTTGATGACATCAGAGCAAATGGAACATCTGGTTTCGAGAGAATATTTACAGTACCCACAAGGAGGAAAGGAAATCACCGGGCAGCGTGAAGAACAGGTAGAGCAGTTTCAATCTAATCTGCGGCAGGTAAACGATGGGCTTGCCGCACTGGAGCGAAAATTATTGGAAGAAGGTCGGTCGTTACAGGAACCTACTAAGGAGGCTGAACAAGCTGAGAGTAAATGGCAAATTTATAAGAAGTCAGCTATGAATGAACGTCAGCCGAGTCCCGCCTTTTTAGAAAGGGAGGGGACGAGGAGAGTGCAGCGGCCTGAGAAGCAACCGAGTGGTGAGGAACAATTTGATGTTTATGAGGGGATGGAGGGACAAATTGACAATCTTCAGGAAGAATATAAGGGAACCTCTACTGGCAGAGTCAGCAAATGGAGGTTAGAACAAAAGCCAATGGTCGCAAGATACGACAGAAAGTATTTAGGGACTGGCGGCGAAGAAGGAAAGAAGGGAGAAAGACCTTCATCTAATGGGACGGAGGGCATTCTTCTTGAAGCACTAAGAGAGAGAACCTCCCAAAAGAAGCAAGGTGCGTTTGGAGATAGAGGGACATTAGGCCAGAAGGGCTTTGAAGGGGATAAGTCCTCACGAGTTGCCTTAGCCATTGCCAGGGCAAAAGGGATTTTTGGTGAACATGAGACTCTTGCTTCTTATTCGGGAGATAAATTCAGTAAGCATATGACGATTGCAGAGGAATATCTGAGAAAGGGCAAATACTATTGGGCTGCCAATTCTTATGCAATGGCATTAGCTTACAACCCGGATGACCCGCTTGCGTATGCTGGCAGAAGCTACGCGTTATTTGGAGCTGGTGAGTATATCAGCAGCGCTTTGTTTCTTTCCAGAGCACTTGAGATATATCCTGAATATGCTGGGGAAAGAATAGATATTGAGGCCATAATCGGTGACAGAGATGTACTTGACAGCAGGATAGCTGATGTCGAACAATGGCTGGCGAAGAGCAAGACGCCTGAACTGGAGTTTTTGCTCGGATATATTTATTATCAGATGGGCAGACTTGAGAGAGCTAAAGGGAATATTGACAGGGCTTATGAGAAGATACCGGAGTCGCCTGCTGTTATCGCGCTTAAAGAGGCTATCGATAGTGCGATATCAGAGTAAGGTTTATTTTCACTTGGTTTTCGCTATTTAGCTTTTGTTCCACGAGGGATGACAAGCGCTAAAAAATCTTTGAATGGCAGAGCAGATCGCAGGGCAGGTTCACTTGATTTAGAGGAGGTTTTCGCCTCAGGGGGTATACTCGCAAAAAGCTTTGTGGATTTTGAATGTCGGCCTCAACAGCTCGAGATGGCTAAATTGGTTCAAAAGGCATCTGCAGATGGCCGCCATTTGGCTGTTGAGGCGGGGACTGGGGTCGGAAAGAGTTTTGCATATCTTGTTCCAGCTATAGATTTAGTTCAATGCGAAGCAGGCAAGGTGCTTGTCAGCACTTTTACCATCACTCTTCAGGAGCAGCTAATAGGTAAGGACATACCTTTTTTGATTGATTGTTTACCGAGGGGATTTACAGCAGTTCTGGCAAAGGGAAGGGGTAATTATCTCTGCAAACGCCGACTTGAATTCGCCTGGCGAAGGGCTGATTTTAGTAAGTTCGATGAATCCGGGTCCGGACTTGCGGAAATAAAAAGGTGGGCTGATGAGACCAAAGACGGGTCATTGAGTGACATTGGATTCATACCGAAAAATCATGCGTGGGATTCGGTCAAGAGCGAGCACGGCAACTGTAGGGGCAGAAAGTGTCCGCATTTCAGGAATTGTTTTTACTGGCAGGCAAGGCGGCAGCTTGAGGGCGCTGATATCATTGTTGCAAATCATGCGCTGATGTTCAGCGACCTTGTACTGAAAGA
>CAZUTR010000091.1:0-8857 GCA_964623545.1 uncultured Pirellulales bacterium
ATATCATTGCTGGTCTCCGATTCAGAAATCGGCTCGTTGGGAAATGAGGGAAAACCAGTCGCATGGATAATTCTTTCTAACGCTTCTTCGATTGTCCTGCGAGCAATGTAGTCACCAACATCTCCTCCCAAACGCATAAACTCCTTCAATACTGCATTCTTAAATTCAGATGAACTCATTATTTCCTGTAACACAGGGAAAGCTCCTGAGGAACCCCAGCCGTGTTTAACAGTATCACCTACGAACTCTGAGGTTCCTATAGACCTAAGCAGTGTTATCGAAATAGCTTTAGCTATTAAATTCCTTTTGGCTTCTTCAATAGGCATCATTGATGTGTCTAACAAATAATCGGCATAGAGTGCTCCTATATCAAAAAGGGCAGACTCTATAATCCCTAAATCCGTTGTAATAAATCCTAATGCAGTTCTGGCTGCCTGATATACAACTTTCCACTGTGCTACAGTGATTGTAGTCTGCAAAACAGCCAATGAGTCCTTCTGGAGTGAAACTGCGAGCTTATAGTACCTATCTGCTTTTTCAACATATTTGTTAGCGTTGGGTATATTGCCCTCATTTAAGAAATACTTTGCATATTTTAGAGACCTTAGAGACAAAAATTGATAGTCAAGTGCTGTAAAATAAATAGTTTCAACTTTCTCGACTAAATCTGGAGTTAGCACTCTAAGAGTAGTCGAAATAGGCGGCTTGGGAAATTGTTGTCTATTCGAATATGCTTTCATCTTAGTATCTATCTTTTGCGTAAGCTTCTCCCATTCTTCAGAACTCGCTTTTGCTGGTCTTGTTAATATGCCAAACAAAACCAAAATCATCCCTAAATTAATCATTACTTTGTTCATCTTTGCTCTCCTTTCTTACTCTTTCCTGCTTTTCACTGTTTGATCCAAATGTCTCCACCGGGCAACTGGTCGATTAAGGTATTGCCCTCTCGCCTGCCTATTATTTTTGGCATTCTGGATTGACCAACATACATCACAATCCCATCTTCATCGATTTTCCACGTGCCCGTTGTAGTGCTTTTAGGGACATGAGGGTATTTTTCTTCCAGTTCATAGGTTCTGTCTTTGTTTATGCGTAGGATGTTCTGTGGATTGTCTTTGGAAACATACGTCCCAATGTAGGCTCTACTGCTTTTATTCCTGCTCTTGCCACAGCCTGGAATTGCTGCAAGAGCAAGCAAGGCAACTGCCAAAATGATTACCACATTTCTCATATTCTTTCTCCTTTCATTGACATTTCTGTTCAAAAAATCCGAAGGCATTTGTGAAAAATAATTGGTTGCGGAAGTGCGCAAATAAAGAGGGCACCACCGCATAGTGCCTACGCTAGGAGTCTGTCTGACTAATGGCTTTTGAAATTTATAAGTACTTGTAAATAAAAGAGTTAAGCAGTTTAATGTTGAAATCGCTAAGTCATTTAGTAATATAAACTTACATGTTTTGAGGGCGAATACTCGGACAGACTCCTAGAAAAAAGGTTGTAATACGTTCTTAGTCGAAGGGTAGTTTTACGCCGCCGGAGGGGGTTCGTTCTATATTGGTTTTGGGGGCCTCGTCGGGTTTTTCAACAATTGTTTTCGGTCTGCAAATCAGGCCTTCGGAAATCTTCGATAAGTCGCCTTCTGTAAGCTCTGTGTACGAGAAGTTCGGCGATACCTTGTTGACCTTTATCGTGGCGACGAGGATTTCCGTTTTGCCGAGAGACTCTTTCGTATCGAAGTCGAGCACTTCCTTTCCTTCGGCGAAGACATCGAGAAGCAGGCCGGTGAGGATTCTTTTTCCGCCCTGATTGATAATGACCCGGCCGTTCGCATCTATGCCGGCGATGCGGATAGGGTACAGCTTGTCAATGATTGTAGCGGCTACCTGATTGGCGACCATAGTGGTGAGGTTATCTATTAGCTCCCTGTAGTCCAAATCACTGGGTTCCCACTCTTTGACGAGTTTTTTAACTTCCTCGGTCTCAAGCGCGATGTTGACGGTATCGGACAGTGTAACCTGCCTTGTCGGGCCGACAATAAGGCGATAATCGAATACAAAATCGACCTCGTACTCTCTGATTGGATGGCCGATAGCGCTTGTTGTTTTTTCTTTTATTTGGAGCTTTGCGTCTGAGATGGTTCCAACAATCATATAATCTGCGCCGAGGACCTCGCCGAGCTTGGCCTTTTCCTCGAGCGGCGAATCGTCAGAGAGCAGGATGTTTCTGTTGTGGGCGAAGTCCATAATGTACTCTCTGTCCAGGACGGCGAATTTGTTCGTTTCGGTGAGGGCAATGCTCAGCTTTTGTGCAAGCTGAAGAGCCAGCTCACCGGCGGACATAGTGTAAGTTCCGAATTGATATTGTTTGGCAAGTGCTTTCACCGGCATTATCGCGAGCTTGTCCTTGGTGGTTTGAACGGGACTTTCGTAGTCGTACACCCAGACTTTGAGCGTGACCTCGTAGGTATTTTCGTCGAGTTTTTTCTCGTTTAATACCTCATAGGTTTTTACCAGGCCTTCGATTTCGGTTTTCACAGCTGTGCCGCCGGTCTGAACGGACACCGCATCGAATTCGACTTTTTTGGAGGTGTCTTTCCTGTCAATGTCGGCGGAGGCGGAACGATAGCCGAACTCGTAATCTTCGGAACTGATTTTGACACCTTTGGCCTGTGCGACGGCTTCGGCGAGGGCCTTTTTGATTGCTTCATCCCTTGTGACGCCGTGACCTTTGGTTTCGCGAACGATTGTCTTCGTAGCGGAAAGCGCATTCGAACAGAGTAATAGCGCAATAATGAAAATAAGATGAACCTTTTTCATGTTTCACCCCACTGAAGTTAAGAGTCTATAACAAAACTTAAAAACCTAATTTAATAAAAACATCTGGATTCCCGCTTTCGCGGGAATGACAGAAAGCAACCGGTAGCCCTAAGTTGAACCGGCAAACAAAGGTTTATTATTGCCAGATTTATTACCAGGATACGGACTTATTACTTCCCCGTTTGCCGATAAGAGATTCTTTCTGCCAGAATCTTAGTCCTGTTTTGAGGTCTGTAACTTTAAGCTGGAAGTAATACTCGACCTGCTGGCGTTTTTTGTCATAACGGATGTTTCTCTGGAAGATTTTGCCTGCGATGCTCAGCTCAGGCGCAATTAACTGCCGTTTTTTCTGCAGAGTGTCCTCCTGGAATTCATCTCCGACGTCCGAGTCTCTGATTTCTCTTACTTCGTAAACCATTTTGTCCGAGGCGCCCTTGCCGCCGACGGCCGAGGTCATAACGACCTGACCGCTGTTCATAAGCTCCTCTTCGATTTTGGCCATCAACTGGTCGGTGTCGATTCTCTGCATTGTGTCATTTATGATTCGGGCGGTCGTAACAACGTATCTGCTGCCATCGTCTTTTTTCAGGGCGCCGGAGCCGAGCATTGACTGGACCATTTCGCTTGCTGCCTGGTCGAAGTCGCGGTAATCCAGTTCCATGACCGCTTTGGCATCGTCGTGCATAATGTCGATGTTTTCTGTTCCCTGATTACAGCCACAAATCAGGATTCCCAACACTGTGATGATTCTTGTTATTGTTGTTTTCATAATTTACTCCCACTTTCTTGTATCCATTCTGAAATTAACGGCTTCCGTTCTGGGCGCAACGGCCTTTAGACTAAATGGTGATTTACCCATCGCAGATGCGGGAAGCCAGACGCTTGTTTTAGTTTGAATCAACATCCCCTGCTCATCAAGCCACTCCACTCTGTACCTGAACCGCTTTGTTTTGTAGGAGCTGTTGTATCCGTCAACCTGGAGTTCAAGCATTCCGGCATCGTTCCTTCTCGTAACGGCCTGTGTGATTTCGATGCCGTCTCCGACCAGTGCGCTGAAGGCGTGGGCCACAGGCCTGGTTACGATATTGCTGCCAAGAGAGTCGCTTCCCAGCCCTTCTCTGACGTGGATTCTGGAATCATGGTGCTTACTACAACCAATAATCACCAGTGAGACAGCTAAAAGTAGTATGTTTGTAATTGTTTTCATTTTTCACCTCTGTTTCGTACAAATGATTATTTAAAAAGTTATAACCTCATATACCGGTGCAACGTGTCTGGTTATTATTCTAACGTACACTATTGCATTATTGCAATCAGGAATCCGGATGTCAAGCGGACAGGAGCCTGGGGGAGTAATTATTAATCTGCCGTTTTTCGGCTTTTCGAATCTGGCAATCTGGAATTCTTTCGGCAAGGCCGACCATATCCTGAGGTCGGCAGAAGTTGTCGCGTAACTATATACCGCCATTAAGGTAGAGGCAATCGAAGAACGATAGGAATCCTGGTCCTCGAGGGCATACTGCGCAACGGCTTTTGCCGTTGTCGAAATGATAGCCCTTGTTAAGATTGACTTAAAATCTTTGCTGAATTCTGTCTGGATGACACGGTCCATATCTGCGACGAGGCAGGTTTTATATTCTTTACCGTCAACATCCGCGGCAATGTAAGGATATGCCTTGTTTCTGAAAGCCAATTTCGGCAGGGCGATTCCCACATATTTTACTTTATTCGTTGCGAAGAATAACGGGATGTCCAGCCGAAATTCTTCTTTTACAGGCCCCAATCCGTTTTCGAATATCAGCCAAACCGTATCTTTGAGTTTGCCTTTTCCGTCGAGTATTCCATCGGTGATACTCAGGTCTTCGGCTATATAGGCGTTGTTTTGGACCATACCATAGGATTCTTTGAGCAGGTCCACCGCTTTGGAGTGGTCGCCAATCAGATTAAAGAATACGCCGGCCAGGTAGGTCGCAAAAGGATTTACGAAGTCAGGATAGGCCTCGAAATTGTAGAGGTTCGGATATTTTTCGGCTAACAGTTCCTGCGTTTTCGGATTTTCGACGTTGGTTTTTGAGAACTTGTCCTTTTGTTGATTCTGCTCCAATTCGGTCTTGAGCTTGTTTATTTCTTTGATAAATTTTTCTTTTGCCCGTCTCTGCCTGTCGAGTGCGCGATTGAACTCAACCCTGGCCAAATCCATTTTGCCTTCAGCCATGAAATTGAGGGCTTTGTAGACGTTAATCATTACGCCGTCATACTCTTCGCCCTTGTAGGCAACGATGTTATCACTTGCAATTGTAGAAGCGACGGTTGCGCCAATTTTTGCCTGCTCGTCGAAAAACTTGAGCATATCCTCTGCTTTATCGAAGCAGTTCGTACTTTTCCGGTGATCTTTTCGGATTCTCTCAACGGTTGCAAGCTGTAACGTCCAGAGCAGGTCTTCGCCTCTGGGGTTTTTGTGTTCGCCTATTTTTTGTTGTGCAAAGAGGGCTGAATTTTCGTGGTCAGATTGTTCAAAATACCTGTTAAAGGTGTTTAAGCGGCCCCTGGAAGCGGCGCCACACCCTGTAAAAAAGGGCAGAATAAAAAGAGTAAAGATTGTAAAAACGATGGGAATCCTGCGTCTGACTCTGCTCATAATTACTTTCCAAATCAAATCTGTATTCCTAATTTGAAAACCATCTCAAAACTTTCACTCTGGGCGAATCGGCTCAGAATGATATTTTGTGTTTTGAATTGGTTTATTAGTGCCGAATTATATGCGATTGAAGGAAAAAAGCAAAGGAAAGTATGTAGAATAGCGGACTTTTAATGATTTGATATTCGTTGGCCTTAAAGGGTGCTTAGAAATGGGGAAAAGGGGGCAGGACTTGGTAAAGGAGGAAATACCTTGCCTCGCCACCCCCTCCTCCAACATCATCTTTAGAATTTGTTATAATTTTCGTTTTCTCAGCACTGCCAAGCCGCCCATTCCAATCAGCAGCATTGTGGCCGGCTCGGGGATGCATAAGGTGTCGATGACTAACTCGTCAACAAGGATGTCGCCCTTGATGGCAATCCACTCCCAGATGGGGTTCGGGAACACCTCAATGTCGTAAAGCGAATACATCCAGCCGTCGTCCAACTTCTGGGTTGTGCTTTCTATGAACACCTTATATTGCTCCAAGCCAGTTGTAACGCCGACGAGCGGTTGATCATCCCAGAGGTAATCATTCAAATATGCCGGTTTCCACACCAACTGGATCTGGATATCCTTCCACCAGCAGATTTCAGGCCAGTTGGGAATCCACACATCTATCTCACCCGACAGAGGCCATACACCTATGTGTCCGTCGACCTCAGGCATCCAATCAGCCGCTGGAATCACATCCAGGACTGGGGCGCCAAAGGGATTTTCAAGAATATCGGGTGCGGGTGAAGTATCGTCCGTAAAGAATTCCCATAACTGGAAGCTGCTACGAGGATTTGCTCTATCCCAAGGTGGTGGATTTAAGTCTTCGGCTAGCGCGGCAGTGGTCGCAACCAAAATCATAACTATTACCATTTTTCTCATTATTGTTCTCCTTACAACTTACACTGTGGTCCTTCTGCGCAGAAATTGCGCACATCAACAACGAGAGCAAAAAGACGTGTGGACCCTCCATGAAGTCTCATCACCCAAACTCCTTTATATAATTAGCGACTTAACTTAATAAAGAAAAAACCAATCCTCTTGTTGCAGTTTACGACTCTTAATGTGAGTATAATTCTAAAATATTGAGAGGTATTTTTCAAGGGAAATTTTTGCCTTAAATGAAAATCCCGTAGTTTCCACGTCTATTGAGTTTCTTATATACGAACGAAATATAAACAATAGCGTATTATGCGGTTTTCAGGTACTTTCTTAAGTCCTTTAGGTAGTTGAAGTTGCAAGCAAAGCGAGTGGAATGCTAACTGTACCAACGCCCTTCGACCGGGCTGGAGTGCCCTCCCTCTCCAGCCCTTTTTTTATTAAAAATTTTGCCCCCTTTCTTGTGTGGGTGTATAAATAACGTCTCAACCAGCCAAATTTGATTGAAAACCTCTTCGGGGTATACAATAAAAAAGTCATGAGCATCGAAAAAGCCGTAGTTACCACGTATTATATTCCATATCAAGGTAGCCGATTTACTCAGTAGAATATTATCAGGGGTTATATTATGGAAGTAAGCCTTGAACAAAAAGAGCAAATCGAAGAAATCATGGGGAAGATGGATTGCCCAAAGGACTTTATTTGCTACAAATCAGGCTTTGGGGAGCTGCCCAAATCCGGGATTACAGGAAGGATAGGATTTGTCGAGTGTTTAACTGACTCACAGGAGTCATGCCGATACGGAATTGCATCGGGAAAGAACAGACGGCTTTGTCAGTGTCCGCTTCGATACTACATTGCTGAGCACTTTCATGTTTGAAGAGCGGATTGATTTGAGCGGCTTTTAATACACAACACAGAAAATAACAGTGACCTATCAAAGCCACCCTATATAGACCACGAATTGACTCTCATCCAACAGCAATTTAACGGCATTAAGTTAAAGCCACTTACGGCCATAATTGTTTTAAGCCGAGCCTGCGTCCAGCTAATATAGCCCTTAGAGTTCTTTGTTTTGCTTACTTAGGTTTGGGGGGTAAGGGCTTTTTCTAACCAAATCTTATGGCAGTTACGGACACCTTTGTCGCTCGACTTTGTTACTCTATATATTCAATGGCTTATGTGAGCCGCTTTCCACGAATCAGGGCTAAGGTACCGAAACTGAGCAGAATGAGCGTGGCCGGCTCAGGAATATACGAAACATATATATCTCCTGCATCACTAATGGACTTAACAAAATAAAATGTATTACCATCACTGCTTAGAAAAGGATTTCCGCTATTGCTTCCCGGATTATCATATAGTGAAAGGTGCTCGACATTTCCAAAGGGGTCATTTAATGTTTCGCGAGTTGCTTTGAATATCTGAGATTCACCACTACGACTGGAAGTAAAATAAAACGAAAGACCGTCGGCCGATATAAATGCTCCCATCTCATTTGCTGCAGTATTTATCCCAGCAAGATTTGTCATATTGCCGAATGGTGAATATAGGTCGGGACGTGTAGCCATCCAGATGTCGTATCCACCTTGTCCTCCAGAGATATCAATTGAGTGGAAGAATATAGATAATTCATCAGCAGATAATGCGGGGTCATAAATCTTACCAAGGGCGTTTAATTCTGTAATGTTTGAACCTTGTGGCCAGGGGTCCGTTACCGATGCTCTCTCGCTGAAGATTAGTCGTGCCACACTTTTACTATAGTACATCCGCAGGTTATCCGGTGACACCCAAGGCCAAATGACATTACGTACGGAAGAATTCAGCTCGCTTAATTCTCTTACCGATGTAAACGGCCCATAAGGGACCTCCCGCGTCGCTTCATATATACGGTTGTGGTAGAAAGTGTCTGTCTCTCTTCTTGTGAAATAGAGTGTCAAACCGTCAAAAGATAAAAAGGGGCTCGAATCATAAAATTCAGTATTCACTTCTGTTACAGGCACTGGCGTAGTCCACGTCGCCATGGCCAGCCCACATAAAACCACAAGTGCCAAAAGCCCGATGAAGTATAAGGTTATTCTTTTCTTTTTCATCTAAACATCTCCTCCAATAATTGTGAACGTTTATATTGTTGTTCTATTTAGGCAACCTTCTGCGAATCAAGCCTAATGCGCCCAAGCCAAGCAGAATACATGTAGTGGGCTCGGGAATTATTGCCAGAATTTCTGTTTCAGATAGTGCGTGGTTATATATCCTCAAATCATCCATTAAGCCGTTTAGCCCATTAACCCAATGGTCTGCATCACAATATGACCATCGCCCCCCTATGGTTAGAGGTTGAACATCATTCATTATAGATGAGACAGACATTTCGAAGGTGTTATCCAGTTGTCCATCGATGTATATTGCTGCCTGTCCCTGATTAAATGTCGTTGCTATATGATGCCACTCGTTGAGTGGAATAGTGTTATTGCTTAGAATATCATCATAA
>CAZUTR010000092.1:0-8806 GCA_964623545.1 uncultured Pirellulales bacterium
AGACTTTTTTTGAATGGTTTGCGGAAGAATAGGATTGAATAATGAGGCCATCTACTTCATTGTCTTTCAGGCTTTTTAGTTCCAACTTCGATTTTCCCAAAAGCGCGAGCTTTATCTTTTTGGCAATCAGTTGAAGCAACTACCAGCCGAGATTGATCATTTAGAGAATTTAGAAAGGCTATCGCTTGATGAAAATCAACTTAGCAATATTTCTGTTCTTATGAGATTAAAGAACTTAAAAATGCTGGGTTTAAGTAGGAACCAAATAACCGAGTTGCCAAGAGAAGTACTTGACCTAGGAATAGCAATATGGTCGAAACGTGGTTTCTCGGCGTATGGTAAAGAAAGGGATGGTATATATTTGAAAGCTAATCCGCTTGAGAGGCCACCGATGGAGATTGTAAAGCAGGGCAGGGAGGCAATTAGAAATTATTTTGAATCTGTTGAAGTAGAGTCATCGAAGGTATATGAGGCAAAACTGCTTGTTGTAGGTGAAGGGGGAGTGGGCAAGACGTGTTTGATGAAACGGCTGATGGAGCCGGAGAAAGCGATAGATGAAAAGGAGCTAACTACAGAAGGTATTGGGATAAATCGTTGGTTCGTAGATACTAAAAGAGCAAAGAATTTCAGGGTGAACTTCTGGGACTTCGGGGGGCAGGAGATTTATCATGCTACGCACCAGTTCTTTCTTACCAAGCGGTCATTGTATCTTTTCGTCTGGACCGCGCGGACGGATGATGATATGACCAGTTTCGATTACTGGCTTAATGTTGTCAGACTCCTTAGTGACAATTCGCCTGTTATTGTGGTTTTGAACAAAACAGATGAGAGGATAAAGAGTATAGATGAGCACTCATTGCAGGAGAAATTCGGCAATATAGTGTGGTTTGATAGGGTAAGTGCGCAGGAAGGAACGGGGATAAAAGGATTAATTAATACAATAAAGGAACGAATAGCGGAATTGCCTCATATTGGGGATGAACTGCCTACGGTATGGGTAGATATAAGAAAGAAATTAGAGGGGCTTGATAGACACTACATCTCATTTGAGGAGTATAAGGGGATTTGCTGGCAGTTTGGGCTGAATGAAGAGAGGGCGGAACATTTGAGCAGGTATTATCATGACTTGGGTGTATTTCTGCACTTTATGGATAATGCGGTATTGAGAGAGATTGTATTTCTCAAGCCGGACTGGGCAACAAATGCAGTCTATATTGTAGCTGATACCAGAGAGGTTCAGGAAGAACATGGGAGATTTGAATTTGGGCAATTAAAGAAGATATGGGGGGATTATCCTGAGGATAAGTATGCTCATCTGCTGGAGTTGATGAAGAAGTTCGAGCTTTGCTTTCAGATACCGAGGACACAGACGTATATTGTGCCGGAGCTGCTTCGGCCGAGCAGGCCAAAGTTCGAATGGGATTATAAGGACAATCTTCGATTCGAGTACAGGTATGAATTTATGCCGGCAGGTATTATCACAAGGTTTATCGTCAGAACGCATGATATGGTCAAGGATGATATTTACTGGAAGAACGGGGTAATTTTACAACGAGAGAATACTGAGGCGCTGGTTATTAGCGAGAGACTGAACCGCAAGATAAGCATCTGGATAAGAGGAGAAAAAAAGAAAGAACTTCTGGCGATAATACGAAGGGAGATTGATTACATTCATAATACGCTTAATGAACCGGATGTTAAGGAGATGATACCGTGTACATGCAGTGGGTGTGCAATGGCCGAGGAGCCGCATTTTTATGATTACCAAACGCTGTGCAGGTTTCGCAGAAAAGGCAAAATAGCCTGCGAGGAAAGCACGGAAGATGTTTCAATCGAGAACTTATTGGGTGATTACGAACGAGAGAAAGATAAAAGAAAAATGGAATATCGTGAGAGAGGTGATACTTATATTGCTAACCAGATGTCATTCGGAAACAAAGCACAACATGTCGGTAGAGATATAAAAACAACCACACCAGAGCCGAAGAAGAAGTGGCAAAAGTCGGTAATAAAGTTGCTAATAATTTTTGCTTCGATTGCAACAATATTGATATTACTATTTGGTGATGATCTTTATACCCGTTTTAAGGCGAAACCAAAAAGTGATAAGCCCACAGTAGAGCAAGCAATGAATGAATCTCCTGGTGGAGTGCAAATTGCAGGCGATGTTTATGTTAAAAAGAGTGAAAGTCATATTTATCGTGAGTTGTCTTCCAATATTAAAAATGAAATGACTTTACTTTTGAAAAAACTACGGGAACAATATAACAATGTTAATGTGAAGATTTCAGTTACATCTGAAAAAGGTAACCAAGTACGCCATCGTGTCGCCGAGGAAATATCTGCTATTATTGCAAGTGCTAGATTTGATGCAAAACTGGCTCAGCCAATTCTCAGATTTAGTAACGATACCTCTGACGTTGTGATAAAGTATAACGAGAATGACACTGAACTTGTCAAAGATTTATCAAAGGTTTTGAATCTGCTTTTTAAGGGAACATCTTTCTTAGCAAAGAAAGATACGAATTTACAAAGATACGAATTACAGATTATTATAGCTGGCGATCCATTGTTTTCATCTAATGGAACTGTCACATTTCAATAAGATATTGACCAGAGCACCCATCCTTCTTTAATACTGCGGAGGGCGGAGGAGGGGGCAAACCCGCCACAAAAAGCGGCGGGCAAGGCGCTTTTCTTATCTTTGTAAATTCATATAATAGTTACAGTTGGAAGGCAATATATTCGGGTTTTGTTTATGAGAATATTGATATATGGTGGTGGGGCGGTTGGGCTGGGTATAGCGAGCTGTTTGGTAAAGGCCGAAGCCCGGGTTGATATTATCGCGCGCGAAGATACGGTTTCGGCTCTGCGCAAAAATGGGCTGGCCAGGACGGGACTGTTCGGAGATTTCTATGCGGAGTCAGAGATGTTCGGCAGTTACCGGTCGCTAAATGATGTGCCGACAGGGGGTTATGACTATATACTTGTCTGTGTAAAATCGGCGGATTCGGCTGCAGCGGCGAAGGATTTGTCTGAGCATAAGCCCTTAATTGGTGAGAAGACGAAAATTGTACTTTTTCAGAACGGCTGGGGCAATGCGGAGATATTCACGTCTTTTTTCGACAGCGAACAGGTTTATAGCGCCCGCGTTATTACAGGATTCGAACGGGGAAAGAGTAATGAAGTGACGATAACGGTGCACGCGGACTCGATTCATATCGGCAGCTTGTTCGGATGCGATTTGTCGGCGGTTGAGCAGCTCAGCAGGGCCATAGCGGAAGGGGGGATACCGTGCGAGTTGACCGAGGGGATTGAGCGGGACCTTTGGGCGAAGATGCTTTACAACTGTGCGCTTAATCCGTTGGGGGCGATTCTCGATGTTCCGTACGGCGAATTGGCGGAGCGGGAGTTTTCGCGTGTCATTATGAATGGAATTATAGAGGAGATTTTCAGTGTTATAAAGGCGGCCGGCTATAAAACGCATTGGGAAGAACCGAAAGATTTTCTCGAAGTATTCTATAAAGAACTTGTGCCGGCTACAGCGGAGCACAAGTCATCAACGCTGCAGGATATAGCGGCAAGGAAGAAGACTGAAATCGAGGCGCTTAACGGGGCAGTTATTAAGTTGGCCGACGAGCATCAGATAGACGTTCCGTGTAATACTGTTGTCTATAACATTATAAAATTTATCGAGATGGGACCCCAAAAGAGATGAATGATACAAGTTTGCTTTTGAACGCGTATTATGAGGCGCTTTACGAGCGGCTGGAAGACAAGAGGGAGATTGTATCGGAGAGAATCGAAGAGATTCTGAGGAGCGAGATTGCTCAGCGAGGATTCGGGAATTTCGACGAGGATAAATTCTCGGCATATCTTGAGGCATCATTGTCGTTTTTGGAGGAGCGCATCGAGCTTTACAATCCGACAGGGATTCAATATACATTCGATAATGTTCGGTCGGAGCAGGCGGCGGAACTGGAATTACAACTCAATTGGTACGACAGCAGGGAGGAATTCGATGGATTGGTACAAGCTGTTCGTGCGTTGGCAGAGAAGGAGATTCCCGAAGAAAAGATGGAGCAACTTACGGATGGATTGATAAAGCAGTGCGGAGCGTTTCCGGATAGTAGTATTATATCGGCTTATGAGGCGAAGCCGAGTTTGGGTAAGCTGCCGGACTACGTAGTGGCGCAAGCCATTGAAGAAGTCATAAGGTAAATAGATTTTTTTAGGGCAAAGTGATTAAGTTTATAACGGACAGAGAAATATACGAAGAGGTCATCTGTAAGCGGATTCCCGGGGCGAAGAAGTTTCTATGGCTGGCCACCGCCGACTTAAAGGACCTGTATATCGATAAGAATGGGAAGATGGTTCCTTTTCTTGAAGTACTGTCTGATTTGATTAAAAGAAATGTTGAGATAAGATTGCTTCACGCCAAGGAGCCGGGGCCGGCATTTCGTAAAGATTTTGACAGGTATCCGAATCTGATAAAGGGTATGGAGAGGATACTATGTCCCCGGGTACATCTTAAAGCAGTGGTAGTTGACGGCAGATTTGCTTATACAGGAAGCGCAAATCTTACCGGCGCAGGTGTCGGAGCCAAGAGCAAGGACAAAAGAAATTTCGAGGCGGGAATAATTACGACAGAGAAAAAGATAATAAGTAAGATTATGGAACAGTTCGATGGCATCTGGAGGGGTGCTTATTGTAAGTCTTGTCGTAGAAAGAAGTTCTGTGCAGACTATAAGGACCTTTTATTGGAATAAAATTTGGCGTGTATTTGGAATCGGCAGGGTCCCGCTCAGGAGGTTTGGGACAATCCGGCATTGTGAATTTCAATAACCGAATCGAGCAGCTTTGTATTATTGAAGCTCTTTTTGATGTAGAGTCCTTTGGTTTTTATCAGCATATTCGGTGAATCGATTTTCTGAAGGAAATCGACAAGCTGGCCAAGCGTTATGTTTTCGAGTTTTATTTCAACGATTAACTCATCGTATTTTTGGTCGAGCTGAGTTACCTGTTGCTTCATTGATACGGCGTTTTCTGTAAGGCCGCATTGCCAGAGCTGGGTTTCCAGAAACGGCAGCAGCTCCAATTCTTTCTCCTGTGCCGCCGCTTTTGCGTGCAGATTGTCGAGCATATCCCGGAGCAGAATATATTCGCTGCCTGCAGCTTGAAGTTTTTTAAGCTCGTCCCGCTTTTCAGGGAGCACTCTGCCAAGTGTTTTTATCCTTTCAACAGCGGGCTTGACCGTAAACGTTAGAATACCCCAAGCCGCTACGAAGGTTGCCAGGGCGGCTGCCAATAATTTTTCTCTGTTTGTTAATCTCATCATTTTTGCTCTTGTTTCGCCAATGATAAATACATCGTAAAACTGACATTTCCGCTTTGGGGTTCTTTTTGAACATCCTGCACATCAACAGATGAAAAACCCGGCAATTGTTGTAATGACCTTTGCCATTGATATATCGATTCAAATGAATTACAGGTTCCGCTTAATCGAACAGATTCGGCTGTTACAAGCAAGTCGTCAAATTTAATATTTGCCTGTGCGGGGGTGTTCAGCGTTAGAGTGCGTAAAACCTCGAGCGGCGACAGACCTGTTTGACTGAAAGAAGCAAATAACTGATGGTCCTTGCGGAAATTTTGAAGTTTCTGCTCCAGCTGAGCGAGCGGTCTTACAATGTTCTTTTCCTGCGGCAGTATGCTTTGGAAGACTTGTCTTGTCTGGTTTTGTATATTCTTGTATTGTGTTTCAAGATTTAATAATCGTGCAAAGAGCCCGACCAGAGATACAACAGCGATTGATGCAACGAGTACGGTCCAAGTAACGAGCTCTTTTTTCAGGTTCAGTTGTTTTTCGGAATCACCGGTTGTCGTATTGAGAAAATTAACTCCTTCGGTTTGGTCGGGTGCAAGTGCCCTTAAGGCAAGACCTTCGGCAATACATATTTGCCTGCTTGCTTCGTGGCCGGAGCAGTTTTTAACATTGGCATACGGGTCAACAATTGTCGTTGGGCAATTCAGCTTTTCTTCGACAATTGTCTTTAGGTTCTCGTTGATACTGCTTCCAATCGCGATGTAGATTTGGGTGCTTCGGTCGAATTCGCCGGCAAATATTTTTTGCCAGGTGATTTGTATTTCCTGTGTTAACAGCCGGCCGAGCTGCAGATGGACCAAATCAATATTGTCGTCAGGACGAATGAACAAAGGTATGTTTCTGACGGTTAAAATATTACTATCTTGTATTAGCGCTAAAATAAGACGGTGTTCATCTATATATAATATAATGGATTTGCCTGTCTTAATTTCAGGATGATTGGTCATAGCTGTTGCGTAAATCGCAAAAACAGGGGCCTCTATGAGAGCGGGTTTCATCCTTGCTGCTGTTATTATATCACTAGCATCTTGCAGAGATTTTCTTTTTGTCGCTGTGGCGACAACAGAATATTTTCCGTCTGATACTTTTTGGTAGTTGCAAAGCTGTGATGCAAAGTCATCCGGCTTTATAGGAAATTCGTGCTCTAACGCGGTTTCGGTTGAGCTGCGAATTTGCTCAAGGCCAAGCGAATCGGTTTCCAGATTCTGGAAGAAAACAGCGTTATGGGGCATCGATATCGCGACATCGGCATGTCGGTCGAATCCGTGTTGAGTTATCAGAGAATCGAGAATGTCCGAGGTTAGCACAGTGTTGCTATTTGCCTGTGCGCTGAAGATTTTCTCGATGTGGAACCGGCTGTCTGTGCGAGAGAGCTGTATTGCACACAAATCGGCTGAACTGAAATCTATTCCTATGCAACGCTTTGCCATTATCTGCTTGCCTTGTAATTACCGTGTATTGTCAAACCTCTTTATACAAAATTACATCGATGTTTTTTGTTTTCGTATTATTTTTAAGTATCGCAACTATTGTTCGAGTAACACCCTTTAGAATACCCTCTGAGGTTACGTGAAAATATTGGTCGGATGGATTGACGGTAACCGTTTTCTTTATGGTGTTATATATTCCATCGGTCATTCCGGGAATGTCTTTCAGTTCTGTAATCGAGCTGAACGCCTTGAACTTTCGCTGGTTGATAAGCATTTGAGCCAAGGCGGGGTCCATCTTTTCCGACAAACTCTGAATCACGAGTTTTGAGGCACAGTTGATGTTGATTTTCCCATTGCCTTTAACTGTTATATAATCGTGAATTTGGTCAAAGACTTCGGGTGTTATTCCTTTGATTGACAACAGTTCATCTATGGAATCAAGGGCCCGGTTTGTACATCTGTAAGGGTTGCTCAACTGGGCATAATAACCTGATTCGACCCCCGTATTTTCATTCATTATAAAAGGCAGATACGTAACTTCGTCATCGTTATCCGTCCAGTCTATGATTGCGGGTACAATACCATAGCCAATATGAAGTTGCCCTCTATTGTTTTGATTCAGCAGGTCAATGAGGCGAAGTAACTGGTCAATAGCGGTACGATTTAATCGGCCGTTTTGGTCCTTTAGAAGATTCACATTGAACTTGCTGTTTTCTTCAGTAATGGTAACCGAACATTGACCCTGGCCGATGGTGAAGCTGTTTTGACCTGTAAGCAGGTTCTTTAATTTGGCGTTTGTGTAAATCTCATTAGCGTCCTTGATAACTAAAATAGCTATGTTGAGTCCCGCCCTTGCACAGTTAAGGGCCATCGCAGATTTTCGCAGATTGTCAACCTCTCGCAGTTCGCTGCGACTTTGGTAATTGAAGCCTACAAGCAGGGCACCCAGCATAATGACCATGCACAAGACAATAACAATTACAAATCCGTTTCTTTGCGTTTTTGCTTTTAGCTGTTTCATTGCTTGTTGGACGTTGATAGTATGTCGGAAGAACTCTCGTTAGTTCGACTTTCGCGACAGTTTAAATACGCAATTGTGCCGTAGTTCTGTCGGCGGTCATTTTCGTCGTAACAGGTAATGTTAATTTTTACAGCGTACGGCAGCTCTTTTTTTTTATTGAAATCCCATTTGTTCAGCCACCGTTGGCCGTCGAAAAATTCCAGCTCAATGTCCTCGACGTTAGTGATTAACGGCTGCCAATTTTTATTTTCAGCGATGTTTTTTGATGTATTGACAAATTTTTTCTGACTATAAAAAAGAACACCTTTTTGCCTGTCAAATTTGTAAGTGGCTTCGAATACTCCACCGGCTTGATGCTGATTATCATAAGCGGCTGTAGTTACCAATCGCAGTATTTCGCCGTTTAGCTCATCGTGGTTGCCACTAAAGTAATTTGATATATTTAGTTTTGTTTTTTTACTGTTCCTAAAGAATGAATCTGCATCGGAGGGAGTTTTCTCTTGTGAATTGTTATTCTTTGCCGGATTTTGAACCTCAGGGGCATATGAACAGCGTATTTGCCGGGCCATATTGGCTATGACTTGTCGCGCCTTCTGAGATACAGCCATTTTAGACTTATAGGCGCGGGTTGATTTTGCCGTTGCGAAGTAGCTCCCATAGACCATAGAAAATATACATAAGATTAACGAAGCAGCCACGAGCAGCTCAATCAGGGTGAATCCCGAGCGGGATGCGTGTTTTGCATGTAATGCTTTACAGCCAAGTTGTGCGGGTTTGTTGTTCATCTTAATTTTCTATCGGCAACGTAAGTTGACATTTGCAGATTCTTTCGGCCTGTGCCCTGTTTCCAGTTAATATCAACAGATATTTTTCGCAGTCCCGTAGAATTTCGCTTGCCTATATAGGGTAATTTCAAATCAGTAACTTCAGTTTGCCAGTTGAAAACGTTTTTGTTTTGTTCGGTGTTTCCTG
>CAZUTR010000093.1:0-8694 GCA_964623545.1 uncultured Pirellulales bacterium
GACTTCGCGGCTGTATCGGCCAGTTCACTTCCGAGGAGCCGTTGATAGAGCTGGTTGCTGAGATGGCGGTGTCGTCTGCCAGTCGCGACCCGAGATTTTTCGGCGAGCAGATAACAGCAGATGAATTAGAGCAACTGGATATCGAAATATCGGTTCTTTCACCTTTGAAGAAAGCCGATGACCCATTGAGCCTGCGACTTGGTGTCGATGGTATTTATATAAAGAAGGGCTTTGCATCCGGTTGTTTCCTGCCTCAGGTAGCGACCGAGACCGGCTGGAGTAAAGAGGAATTCCTGTCATATTGCTGTGCGCATAAAGCGGGGTTAGCTGCCGACGCCTGGCGAGAGCCGGAGACGGAGGTTTTTCTTTTCACCGCGGAGGTATTCGGCGCAGAGTATAAAGACATCCCCGCCTGAGATGCAGCTGCCAAAAAGTCGCTGGAAAAAAGCGGGATTAAAGGATGGATAACTCACTTCTTTACGGTTGAGGAGGCGATTTTCCTTGAAATGGAATAGCGATTTTGGTATACTGTTTTATTGTTCATTCTATTGATTAAAGTCGTTGAAGGAGCAGGTCAAACCATTATGATTCTGTGGGATGAAGAATCATAGAAGAAATGCTCGGCTCGATAAAAGCCAAAGTCTGATTCGGCGAAGAGGGTGTAATTTAGATTATGGTGAGAAAAATCATATTTTTCTGTGCAATTGTATGTTTTTGCTTTGCCGGTTGTTCTACGCCTGACAAAGACGGACACAATGCGAGTATAAAGCAGCGAGCCGGTTCGGCTGGTGATATGATTGAGTATCTACAAAGGAAGAACCTGCCGGAGGTTGAATCAATTTCAGACTGGGCCAACAGATACGGCGAGGGCCTGATTATCACCACCAGGCATTACAGAATTTATACGACACTGCTGGACGGTGGTATGCTTAAGCAATTGGGTTGTTTTATGGAGTCGGCGTATAAGAACTATCAGAGACATCTACCGAGCCCTGTCATAGCGGTGGGGAAGCCTGCCAGAGGTAAGGCGGGCAAGTTCCCGGTTTATCTTTTTGCCGACCGTTGTCAGTGGGAGGATTTCACAAGGAGATTCACCGGCGTGCAGGCCCCTGCTTACATCAAAATAAGGGCGGGTGCGTACTATCTCAAGGGAAGTTGTGTTGCGTATAATATCGGCAGCGAGCGAACCTTCCGGGTGCTTGGGCATGAAGGCTGGCATCAGTTCAGTGATAATCATTTTAAGTTTCGGCTGCCGGGCTGGCTCGATGAAGGTATTGCAATGCAGTTCGAGGCGTATCGATACAGAAAAGGTGAATTTCATTTCGATAAGAAGGAGAACCGGTATCGACTTGGCGGATTGAAAAAAGTGCTGGCGGGATATGAAATGATACCGCTGAGAGAACTGGTCGGTATGAATCCCGGTGAGGTACTCGCTACGTATGAGCATGATGTTTATGGGAGTGATATAGACAGAGTCGAATCGCTGTTGGCTTTTTACAGTCAGTCTTACGGGCTGGTACGTTTTCTTCAGGAAGCTGAACACGGAAAACGACTTTATCGCTACCAACAATTGCTCGTTGACGGACTCGAGGGAAACTGGAAGATTGAGAGCATAGAAAAGAAAATTGCGGCGGATAAAGACCTTCGGCCGAGTGTTAAATGGAACCAGGCGGTCGGTTCACAATTATTTAGACAATACATTGGTGATGATTTTGAGCGACTCGACGAAGAGTATGTAAGATTTTGCAGAGAGATTGCTCAGCGGGTAAAATAATTTACCATTTATTATTTTCTACCGGGTGTAGAACTGTTGGAAGAGCAATTAACCATCGTTTTGGCATCGGCATCCCCTCGGCGCAGACGATTGCTGGCTGAGGCGGGGTATAAGTTTACAGTTTTTGTCCCTGATATTGATGAGGAAGGTTTTGCGGCAGAGCGGGACAGGGTGCGTGAGTATGCCGAAGAGCTTGCTCTGGCAAAGGCACGATGCGTTGCGGTTAAATTTCCTGAGCGATTGATTCTCGGCGCAGATACCGTTGTCGATTGCAACGGACGGGTCATCGGAAAGCCGGCCAATGCGAAAGATGCAGAAAAGATTACCAAAAAACTTTTCAGCGCCCCCCATAAAGTAATAACCGCTGTTGCGATTGTCAGAATGTCCGACGGCACCGAGATTGTCGACAGTGACACAACGACCATTTATCCAAAGAAACTAACAAAAAAACAAATAGTCGAACATATCGAAAGCGGCAGTTGGCAAGGCAAGTCGGGCGCCTATGCTATAAAAGAGGATGGCGATGAGTTTATTGAAAAGATAGAGGGCAGCTTGACGAATGTGAAGGGCATGCCGATGGAACTTCTGCAGCGACTGCTGGAAAAAATCAATTACTAAAACTTTGATTTTATTCTTTTCCACCGGTTAGCAGAGACAGCTCTTTTATACCCAGCAATTTCGCAGCGGTGATGTACACTCCTGCCGAGACGGGGACAATAATCGCAAGCCGTAAAATATTAATCGACCTGTTATCGGGCAGCTTTGCCAACATAAAAATAATCCCCAGCGCAACAGCAGACATAACGATAACCGCTACAACGATTTTTTTAACGAATGTCATTATGAAAACATAATCGAGTATTGGATGATGGAGGCGTTTGCTCAAGAGCGGAAGCAGAATCGCGACCTGCAGATATGAACAAATAGCCGTCGAAAGTGCCAACCCGGCTGTGCCCATAGGCCAGATAAGTACAAGGTTGAGAATGACGTTGACGATGACGGCTATGAGGGCGCTGAGCATTGGTGTTTTGGAATCCTGTAGTGAGTAAAAGGCCCTGGTTGTAATCTGCTGCCAGAAATAACCGCAAAGACCAAAAGCATAGAACGACAACGTGAAGGCGACGACTGGTGTGTCTGCATTTTTAAACTGGCCGTGCTCGAATATGGCGGAAACTAACGGTATAGCAATGATGATAATTCCAGCGGTTGCGGGTACGGCGACGAAAATTGCCGATTTGATTCCCCGTATTACTGTTGCAGTCAGCGCTTCAAAATTTTTCTTCGCGGCGTCGGAGCTCATAACGGGAAAAATTGCCGTCGCCAGTGATATTCCAAGTACACCGAGCGGGAACTGATAGAGCCGCTGGGCATAGTAAAGATATGACGGTGCTCCGTAACCGAGCGGTCGGCCTTGTTCGGTCATAAAGACAAGTGCGATTATGTCGTCGGCAAGGGTGTTGAGCTGCGTGACGGTCAGGCCGAGAATCATCGGGCCCATCATAATAATAATTCTCTTAAACGGCTCGCTGTGGATATCCCATGCTGGTCTGATTGAAATACCCCTGGTACGCAGAGGGATAAGCTGGATGGCAATCTGCGCCAGGCCTGCTATGAGAACCGCAGCGGCTACAAAGAAGACCTGCTGTTGGGCGGGGATTTTCAATAGCCAGCCGGTTAGCAGGATGCTTGTAATAATAAAAATGTTCAGAACAATCGGGGCGGAGGCGGGTGCGGCAAAATGCCTGTGCACGTTCAGGATGCCGGCGAGAATTGCAACTATACAAATAAGGAGCATATAGGGTAGCATTATCGAGCAAAGTGTGAGTCCCAGCCGGGGACCAACGCGGGTCTCGAAAAAACCGTAATATACCCATATCGCAACCTGGCCGATGAGAACGATTGCCGCGAGTATTACGAATATCACGGTGACCATAGTATTGGCCAGTTTCTTTGCCTGGTCGGGGTCGGTCTCGAGCTGCTGGCTGTAAACAGGGATGAAAGAAGCAGAGGCAGCCCCTTCGCCGAACAGTCTTCTTGCGAGGTTTGGAATCTTAAAGCCCATCGTCCAGGCGGTCATCAGCCAGCCGGCACCAAAGAAATGCGCAAAGGCCATGTCACGCACCATGCCGAGGATTCTGCTGAGCGTTGTAAGAAAAGCAATTTGTCTAAAACCCTTTATCATTTGTTATCTGACTTGTAACCGTTTACAGGGTAAACGAGTAAGATTGCCGCGTCCGCCTTTGGCGGGCTCGCAATGACATTCGCCTTATGAACGATTACTTTTGATTTCGGTCATCAGGGCTTTGGTGCTACAGTGAAAGGACGAGAGCGGCCGACACTATTTAGTAATCCTATTGCAGCCATGTTGACCAGCAGACTTGAGCCGCCATAACTTACCAGCGGCAAGGTAAGGCCTGTGATTGGCATCAATCCCATTGTCATAGCAATATTGACAATAATCTCGACTGCGAGCATAGTTACGATACCGGTTGCGAGCAGTTTTGCGAACGGGTCGGTATTGTGTCCGGCAATCTCAAGACCACAGGCAATTAAAATCACATAAAGCAGCAGCAAAGCAAGGCAGCCGAGAAAGCCCCACTGTTGAGCGATGACGGCGAATATAAAGTCGTTGTGTCTTTCGGGCAGGAAATGATACTTTATGAAAGGGCCCTGGCGAAAGCCGTAGCCTGTTGCTCCGCCGGAGGCGACGGCATATTTCGAGCGGATTAAATGGTAGCCCCAGTTGTCCTTCCACTGCTTTTCAGTGAACGGTCTTCCGACGAGGATTTTGCCGAGAGCCGGATGCTGGACGGCTTTTTGGCGAACCCAGTTATTCTGTAGTATGACACTGCTTATTCGCGTTCGCTGATATGCGTCCATCTTAAACCAGAGCAAAGGACTGAGGAGAATTGCTAATATTATAATGACAGCCAGATGTTTGATTTTGGCTCCGGCGACGAAGAGCATTGTAAGGAAAATCGGCATCATCAGCAGCACAGTGCCGAGGTCCGGCTCGAGCAGGATTAAAATCATGGGCAGTAAGGTTAAAACAAAAGGGCCTATCAGGGCCTTGAAGTTGCGATAATTGCTTCTGTACCGCAGATACCATGCAAATGCCAGGACATAAGCGAGCTTGCAGAGCTCGGAGGGCTGGAAGTTAACGGACCAGCCGGCGAACGCAATGCGAATCCATCTGCGGGCGCCCTTTACCACGGGGACGAAACCAATATCCACAATTTTATCGAGCAGTAAGACACTTAGGAGCAGCAAGACAAGGACGTAAATCCAGTAGCTTGCCTCGCCAAGCCGACGATAATTCACTATATTTACTATGATAAAGCCGAGGGCTCCGACAGTGGCGAAGATGAGCTGTTTTTTCCAGAGATTTGCCAGGCCGGCGGTTTGGCCAGCGGGGCTGAATTGCGCGGGATGGCCTACAGCATAGATAGCGGCTACGCCTATGGCAATCAAAGCCAAAACGGCAGCCAGTAAAATCACCCTTACAATTATTAGTCGGCCCTGAAGAAATCTAAACATAGCAGCAAAATAACAAAGAAGATGAAAACTAAAAACGAAAAACTAAAAACTATTCTATTCAATATGCAAATAAATAGTCTCTATGGTTTTTTCATTCGAAGGCATTTTGGGATTTTTGGATTAGGCGAATGTGGCGATTTTTCAGCACATTTTAGTTATTATCGGAAATTTTTGCCTATTTTAACATTTTGTTCTTGATTTACCCCCAAGGTTTTTGGTAGTATTATTTGTGTATATTTATAACGTGCGGGCAGTTTTCCTGCATGTTTTTAGCAGGAGGCCAAAAACAAAAGGAGGAGCGGCTTTCATTGCTTCGATGTGTCAGGAATTACTGGCTGTGGTCAAGTTTTGTTTATTGAGAGAATTAATGAGCTATCGTAAAAAAATGTATTTATGGAGGAGCGAAAGATGAAGATGATGAAGAAATTGTTTGTAGTATTAGTGGTTTTGGCACTTTGCAGCACTGCTAATGCAACAGTCATAGCATTAGTGGATGCGGGCACAGTAATTGTGGCAAATCCTGGTGATGTTATTAAGCTTGACATCGAGCAGGTTCCGACAAGCCCAGGTCTGATATGCTTCGATGCGATTGTCACTGTTACCGGCGGTGACATCATCACTAAAGCTATGAACCCAATTGACGATCCAGGTAATCCCAATGCTTATGGCTGGGATATGAGTAGTTTTATCGTCGACCCAATTTGTGTAGGTACCTGTGTAGTTGAATTAGGTGGTGCAGCATTTAGCTATTATCAAATTATTGGTTATGTAGAGGTTAGTTATACTGGTGGCACTCAGATTGTGTCTTTAGCTGCTGGTCAAGGTATTGCTGGCAGCTACTGCTGCGATTATACAGTACCTGCTTTCTCAACCGGCGTTGTGACGATTGTCCCGGAGCCGATGACGATTGCCTTGCTTGGATTAGGTGGTTTGCTGCTGCGTAGCCGCAAATAAGCGGCTGAGAGCAACAGGAGCATAAGCAGAAATAGGAGCGAAAGATGAAGATGATGAAGAAATTGTTTGTAGTATTAGCGGTTTTGGCACTTTGCAGCGCGGCTAATGCAACAGCCATAGAATTTGTAGATGCGGGCACAACAATTGTGGCAGTTCCTGGTGAAGATGTGAGGCTTGACATCGAGCAGATTCCGACAGAACCTGGGCTGATAAGCATGGATGTAATTGCCACCGTTACGAGTCCTGACTCAACGTGTTCATCAATCACTAAAGCTATGAATCCAACTGACGATCCGGGTAATCCCAATGCTTATGGATGGGATTACAGTAGCTATCCCATCGCCCCCATTGGTATAGGTACCTGTGTAGTTGAAGTCGCTGGTGCAACATTTGGCTGTAATAACTATATTGTTATTGGTTATATAGAGGTTGGTTATACCGGTGGCACTCAGATTGTGTCTTTAGCTGCCGGTCAAGGTTTTGGTGGCAGCATTGATTGTGACTTTGGAATACCAACTTTCTCAAAAGTTGTGACGATTATCCCGGAGCCGATGACGATTGTGTTGCTGGGATTAGGTGGTTTGCTGCTGCGTCGTCGCAAATAAGACGCCAGCTAATAGAAAAGAATCAAAAGAGGCATCCCGATTTTATCGCGGATGCCTTTTTTTTATTGTTTGAAGTGTGAGGATAGGGTTAATACAGCCGCTAAGCGGAGTTTTTAGCCAAATCATTGTTTTTTATACTGATAATGTGGTTTTACAGCTCTAAGCTCTGCTTAGGCCGTAAATTAACAGTTTTACAGTTAAAAACACCAAACCCAAGACTGATATTTCGTGATATTTAGCTAATTACCGGCCATAGCAGGGATTTTGGTCAAAAAATAGGCCTTTGGTTAATCTTTTGAGGAATAAGGGTGAAATTAAACGATGAAAACGGCCCAAAAACAGGGATTCCAGCCCAAAAATAGGCTGTTAGAAATACCTATTGACAGGTCGGGGCGAAAGGGCTGTTTTCAATAATTTAAGTAAGATATTCAAAAAAAAATGAAAATTTTTTCGGATTTTCGCATTTTTTCCGTTTTTTTCTTGACTTACATAGGTGTTTAGTGATATTATGATGTAGGCTTTCACCAGTAAATTTTTAGTTCTGTGTAACGGTTTTTAGCATAGCATTATCGCCAGTAAGGCGAGAAAGGAGGAGATTGCACTAGGAGAAATGTGTGGTTTTTTCTAGCCAGCTTGTCCTGTCGGCTGGAAACCCTATGTTTAAGACCAAAGTGTTCAATGACCAAAAGAGAACAAGGTTGACTTAGACTCCGTCGATTACGACGAATTGTTATCTCAGACAGGAAAAAGAAGTTTATTTGTTAGTCAGAAACCAAAGTGTGTGTGCAGAGTGTGTGGCTTTGCTAAAGTAAGAAGAAGAGAAAGGAGTTGAGTTATGAACAAATGGATTATTGGAATTGTGGCAGTACTCTTGTTTGCGACCCCTGCGATGGCGGCAGTTACCATCTCGTGCGTCCCAGATCCGGAAAACTCGTGCAAGATTAATGTCTGGTACGATGCAATCGGTGAAGACCCGATTATTCGGGCGTTCGCACTTGACGTTAATACCGGTGATGCCAATATCGTGGATGTTAATGACTGGAATGAGGACTACTGGGTGTATCCCGGCTCGATTTATATCGTAGACGGCGAAGTTAACGCGGTAGGCACGCCTGACGCAAATGGCAATATCTTTGGCCTTCCGGGAACTTTGCCGGGCCTTGGTAGCTATGGTGTGACAACCGAACAGGGTTCACTCTATTCTCCTGAAGACCCTTGTCATCCTGAGGCACCGGATCCATGCGGTATTCTGTTCTCGTTCACAGTCAACGCAGCATGTACTGTTAGAATTTCCGAGAATGAAGCCCGCGGTGGTATCGTCAATGAAGATGCTGGTTCTGTTGAATCGAATCTGCCGTTTGACACTGTGGTTGCCTGTGCACCTGCATGTTGGAGCAACTACGGTCAGCCTTGCGCCGATTTTACAGGCGATAATCAGGTTAACCTTGCTGACCTCTTTGCGATTAAGGCCTGCTGGATGAAGGACAAAGACGACCCTGAGTGGTTAGTCGGTTCTCCTCCGTGCGTCTGTGTAGATTCCACTCATGACGAAGCTGTAAACCTCCAGGAGCTGTTTAAGTTGAAGCAGTACTGGATGAAGAAATATCCACCCGTGGGTACAGATACTTGTCCGTAATTCTTTAATGGGGCAACACAAGATGTTCGTAATTTAGTAGATGGATGTTTGTTGCTGAGAATAAACTTAGTAAATGAATGCTAAGGAAGGAGAAGATGATGAAGAAATTGTTTGTAGTGTTAGTGGTCTTAGCTTTTTGCAGCGCGGCTAATGCAACAACCATAGGACTTGTAGATGAGAACACAACG
>CAZUTR010000094.1:0-8512 GCA_964623545.1 uncultured Pirellulales bacterium
ATGGTCGATTACCATCCCAGCAGGCACATCGATAATTTCCTGATGGAGATAAACAAGGCTTCCTCTACTCTTTTTGCCTCCTGCTATACGTCTTCGTGCGTAACAGCTTCTTCCTATTTTTTGTGCAAACCATTCGTATTTTCGCAGCCGCTTGTAGTCGTCCGGGTCCACCTTTGCATACCTCGGCTGGGTCATGCGGAGCCGCCGAAACACATAGCCATAGCGCAGCCGACGATATAAAAGAACAGGCAGAACTAAGATTTGCTCAAACCAGTTAAGGATGTTAATGACAATCTGAATAATACCCTCTGCCTTGCACCCCGTTGTATAGATGCCAACGGCATCTAACGGGGCCTCTTCCTTCAATCTCAATCAGCCGCCAAGCTTTGCTTGGCCTCCTCAATTTTGCATTTTGATTTTTGATATTTAATTTCGTTTTTCGCCCGAAGGGCAAAAAACGGCGTCTCTCTACTATTGGACGAACTTGCGCATTTGGTCGAAATTTCGTTGATTTTGTAACAGAGCCGGAAGCGTAAGCGCCCGGCCATAAACGAATTAAAATTTTTTAAAAATTGGGATTTTAACTCCTTACCCCCCTGCGCATATGGTCGAAAAATGGCGAAATTCTTACCTATCTTAACGTAAAAACAACAAAAAATAACCTGCGAAATCAATATTGTCAGATGCTTCTTGAAAATAGCGAAAAATGAATTATTATCAGATTTTAACTACTCATTCGCAGTAAATAATAGGTCTTTTTATGGATAGTTTGTTTCGTAAGGATATCTCAGTAGCATCACGGTTTACTCCGACGGAAAAGGTCGTAATTTATCCTGGTGACTGCTTGGAGTTATTGAAACAAATTTCCGATCAGTCCATCCAGCTAATTGTGACATCACCTCCTTACAACCTCGGCAAAGAATACGAAAAAAGGCTCAAGATAAGCAGCTATATTGAACAGCAGCGAGAAGTAATTCATGAATGCTATCGAATTCTTTCCCCACAAGGAAATATCTGTTGGCAAGTCGGCAATTATGTGGATAAAGGTGGAATAGTACCGCTTGACACAATTCTTTATCCTGTTTTTGCGGAACTAGGATTGATTCTTCGGAACCGAATCATTTGGCATTTTGAGCACGGCTTGCATTGCAAAAAACGGTTTTCTGGAAGATATGAAACAATTCTTTGGTTTAGTAAAAATAATGATTATAGTTTCAATTTAGACTCGGTAAGAGTGCCACAAAAATATCCTGCAAAAAAATACTTCAAAGGTCCTAAAGCTGGACAATATTCATGCAATCCACTGGGGAAAAATCCGGGAGATGTTTGGACTATCCCGAATGTCAAAAGCAATCATGTAGAGAAGACCGGCCACCCATGTCAATTTCCTGTAGAGTTAATTGAACGTTTGGTTCTCTCTATGAGTAATGAAGGCGACTGGGTATTTGATCCATTTTTAGGCACTGGAACCACTATCATAGCAGCGATCAGGCATAACCGTAAAGGAATGGGAGCAGAAGTATATCAGAAATATGTCAAGCTCGCACGTCAAAGAGTTCAGAATGAAATTGCTGGAAAGCTCAAAACTCGTCCAATGAACAAACCCATTTATGACCCCCTGGAGAATGGCTGCAAATTGGCAATTTCACCTTGGAGATAAAAAAAGAAAAGGCTAAATTAATGAAAATTGTCGAGACTTATTCACATCTTAATGGATTAGAATATTTACTTGTTCACCGCAAATCACTTTGGAGAAAAGCCCAGACAATAATCGCTTCCATTGATGCTGCTAAATGTAAAACAAAAGTTTCAAAAGAGAGACGAATGAAGGGGCAATTGCTTTTTAGCCCTGTAGAGATGAATAAGCGATTTAAAGATTTACTTTGTAAAGACAATTGGACAGAAAGCCGCGTGAGTTACTGGGTTACTAAGAATGAACGTCTGATCAGAAGAACTCTCACTATGCCGGCAGATAAACAAAAAGAAGAAATCGAAGCTATGGGAGAAACTCCTATTTTTAGCTACAATCAAACCGACTTTGTCAAAGATCGTGTTGCAATTGAAGTCCAGTTTGGCAAATATTCTTTCGTGGCATATGATCTGTTTGTAAAGCATCTGGCGTTTTACATTGGAGATAAGATTGATGTAGGGGTCGAAATACTTCCAATGAAATCCCTTCAATCCCAAATGAGTTCTGGCGTAGCTTATTATGAAGGTGAGCTTTACAACGTCGTCCGGCAAGGTCGTGGAGTGCCTGCTGTTCCGTTGGTTTTGGTTGGGATTGATATATAGTATCCCATTCAGGTTAAGCAGAAAAACAAGACTGGCAGTCCGGACATAAATTTCTTTGAGACAGTGATGATGCGTGAAGACTGCATAAAAGGGTTCCTCGTCTCATTCGATTACTCCGGTGGTGCGATGAAAGATATACAGGCCTTTGTCTTTTTGGACAACGGCGTTTGACAAATCTGCTAAAAGGCGAATAATACTTAATGTGAGCAGAAAGTTTAAGCACAACGTTATCGCAATCGTTTATGACTTCGACGGCACGCTGACGCCGCAGCCGATGCAGGAATATACTATCCTGCCTCAAATCGGAATCAAGGACGGCAAGAAGTTCTGGAGGCAGGTCAATAAAGAGTCGGCGAGGACCAAAGGCGAGGAGATTGTAACCTATATGCGTTTGATGCTTGAGAAGTCCAGGGCCGAACAGTATCCGGTCACCGCTGAGAATTTGAAAAAACTGGCTGGAAGAATCAATTATTTCCCCGGCGTACAAACTTACTTCGAAAGAATAAACAATTTCGTTAAAAAGCAATTTGACCGGGACATAGAGCTGCGGCATTACGTAATATCAGCGGGCTTGAAGGAGATAATATCGGGAACAGTCATAGCCAGGTATTTTTATAAGGTGTTTGCTTCGCAATATTATTACGATAAAGACGGGGCGGCGACTTTCCCGAATGTAATAGTGAACGACACCTTGAAAACACAGTTTATTTTCAGGATTAACAAAGGTAAAGAGAACCTGAATGAAAACATCAATCTGCATATGCCGATGCATTCCAGGCCCATACCCTTCGGCAACATCTTGTATATCGGGGATGGGCTGACCGATGTCCCCTGCATGACGGTAATCAGGAAAAACGGCGGCTATGCCATCGCCGTTTATAAATCCAACAACACGCCGGGCAGAAAAACCTGCAGGCAACTGCTGAAAGCCGAGAGAGTGAACTTCATCGCCGAAGCGGATTACAGAACAGGAACCGAGCTTGACCGCCTGATAAAACTATTGCTGGGAAATATCGCCGAAGGGATTCGATACGAAAAGGAATCCCTCAGGCAGGCGGAAAAATATCATCCATAGCCTCGACTTGGTGATTGGTGAGTCGTTAATTGGTGAGTGGTACGTTGGAGAATTAATTGCAAATTAACTATTTAACCAATTACTATTCACCAGTTACCAATAACAGGTTACCACTCATAAGCCGGGCAGGTTGTGCTCTTTGCTAACCTTTTTCAATTGACTGAGAAGCTCTGTAAGACTTTGGCTGATAACATCGGTGTCACTGCATACGCTCATAAAATTTGTATCTCCATCCCATCGCGGAACCAGATGTACATGAAGATGGTCGGGCAGACCGGCACCGGCGCATCGGCCGAAATTCATACCGACATTAAAACCGTGTGGCTTTAACACCTCGGTCAGCGCCTTTTGTGATTCCACTATGAGCTTGGTGACTTCCAACAGCTCCTCATCGGTTGCCGACTGAAGGTCGGGAATGTGCCGATTTGGTGCTATCAGTAAATGACCGTTGTTGTAAGGGAAACGATTCAGGACGACAATGCTTTTCGATGTTCGCCACAGGACAAGATTTTTATCATCATCCTGAGGATTTTTCAGATTATGGCAGATGAAACACTCGTTGGTTTTACTTAGACCCTGCACGTAGTAAATCCGCCACGGCGCCCATAGATTTTTCGACTCCAAACTTTAATTACCTCCACTTCTATTGGTAACTGGTAACAGGTTAATGGTTATTGGCAACTGGCTATTGTCTACTTGTAATTCGGCAAGTCAATCTAATAAAGCTGTTACTGATTCTTCTTTACATTTGCGCAGGTACTTGATATACCCGTTTAGCTTCTTTAACGTGCTGTATGCTTCTTCCTTCAATTTATTCAATCGTTCCAAATCGGCATATTTTTCATCTATGCATACATTGAAGTCGTCGATTAGCTCTTTGAGCGAGCCTCGTGCCTGCCGTAAAAATTGGATGTTTTCCTGGTAGTGAAATCTGCCATGACCTTCAGCGATGCAATTAGTCAAGGAAAGCGAAGCGCGACGCATTTGATTTTGTAAATTGTACTTTTCAAATTCCGGTAATTCCTTGGCTAAACTATATACTTTTATTCTTAGCTCCCGTGCGACTTTATATACCTCTAAATCTTCGAAAGTCTTATATTCTATTCTTCTCTCGCTTTCCATTTTCCTTAATCACCAGTTACCAGTTACGAATTACCAATCACCATTTACCAACTACTCAAGAAGCTGCATAGTTATTTTCTGTTTGATGGTTATACTTGGCTTCGCACCGGGAAGCGGTGAGGCAGAAGCCCCTAATTGCATCTGATACTCTTGCTCGGATTTTTCAATTCGCCCTTTGTCTATATTGAACAGCTCTTTACCCTGTCCCTGCAAATCATTTGCCTTAAGGTCTCTGAAAAACATCCTGATGAAGCCCGCCGGGCCGGCCATTTGAAAGCCACCCGTGTATGGAATCGGCCAGCTTCGAGTCCTGCGTTTGGCCAGCTGATAGTTGCTGGTTATTACCGCCAGCCGACCTTTTTCGCTCTGCTGAATTTCGCCAAGAGTATAAACAACGTCCCTCGCTTCTTTGAGCACCATCGAGGTGGGCGCAGAAAGTTGAGAGTTCCAGCTTTGCCCTACGCTAACTCCTTTGGCGGCACTTTTTACATCTATACTGGATACCGCATCCCACAGAAACCACTGCGTGCTTAAGAAATCCTCTATCATATCGGGCTCTTTGATTCTGCCTCTGCTGGTATCCTTTCGAAATGCTTTTGTTCCGGCCTGAAGGATAGCTTCTTTTAACTTCGAATAATCCTCTATTTTGCCTGTGGGGGTAATGGTAATCGTGAAGCTTTTGCCTTTGAGAGTTTCAGCGGCGTCTTTGCCTGTTGAGCTGCGCCGGCCAGTATGGGAAACGCTTATCGACTCGCACGTTGCCTTGATTTTCGTAAGGCCGTATGGGTCTACTTCAACAGGCGTGTAGGATACGACCATACTCAGTTTATGAGTGTATGTGTCTGTCTTGGCTTTGCCCTTCTTGGAGCTGCTCTTAGTCGGATTCCAGTTGATACTCATATCCCTGTTGGACACAAATTTATATCGCAGCGACTGGCCCTGCTTAAAATCTACAGTTAACAATTCTTTATCTTTGGGTTTCTTATCTACAGTCCGCTGTTGACAACCTGTCAAAAAACCGAGGACGATTACCAGAAAAATATGCACTAAAGCTTTCAATTTTGAATCCTTTCACTTAAATTTTTCCAAGCAAGTTATTTCAAAAACACGGCTCCGAATCCGTATCTCAATTATCGATTCTTTCAAGACTGTAAAAACGAGTGGAGGCCATCTTCAGGATGACAGGCTCATTGCTTTCCTGCTCCTTACTTGATGGAAGAGCTGTTATCCACTGCGACTGGAGAGTCTCGACGCACTTTTCGGCCCGGCCGGCATCCAAATCGAGTTGCAACTCACCGGTGTATGTGGTGGTGTTATCGAACGCTTTTGCAAAATCGCCTGTTCCCTGCTCTTTCCTGAACTCCTTCGGCATCTCCGAGGATGGAATCGAGTCCATCTCAATGACAACAATCTTACGGCCTTCGGCTTGCTGCACTTCTTTTAGCGTGTAAATTCTTTCGAATGCCTGAGCCCCCATCATATCGAAGGAAAATGCTTTTACACTGCTCCATTTGTCACCGGCCTGCAATTGATTTTTGCCGGTGCCAGGCAAAGCAAACCGGCCGTGTCGTTCCCTGATTGCCTTTGTAGAAACAATCCCTCGCGCCGCCTTGCTGGCCGTAGAACCGCCCGAGACAGATGCGAGCACATCAGCCAAGCCGGTAATGAGCGGAATCTTATTGTCCGGTTTGATACCTATAACGTAGCTCTTTCCGATTAAATTGGCCATAGGGTGATTCGAGTCTTCTTGTGCAGAGCTGTCGAATTCCACTACAGTATTATTTTTCATAATAGAAGAGTACTTCAGACCATCAATCGTAATTTGTGCCTTGGCGGAACCTTCAGAGTCCACAGACATTATCTTTTGGGTAAAAGTTACCTCAACTCTGCTTTGGTTATATTTTTCTTCGAAGGCACTCTTATCCGGCAAAGGACCCTCCCAGTTAATACTTCTGCGTGCCTCTTCCACGACTTTGTATTTTGTGGTTTGCCCGGCAGGCGGTTTTATTGCAAGAGTAATTGCATCCTTCGGCGGGACCTGTGGTGCAGGTTTTTCTTTAACAGCTTTTGGCTTTGCGGGTTCTGGTTTTGGTTTTTCGATTGGCACTTCGGGCTTTGCGGGTTCGGGTTTGGGCTCTTCGACCGCCACCTTGGGTTCGGCGGGTTTCCTGGCGGACGAGCCGCAACCTGCTACCAGAAAAAGCAAACAAACCAAAATAAACAGCCAAATGAAAATCTTTTTCAACGTCATGGTTCATTCTCCTTATAAAATCCGTAACGTCCTGAACAAAAGCTTTTACACTAATTTTGTTTCGTTTTTCGGTCAGTTTGAGTAATTATATATCGGAAGATGGAAATGACAACTGTTTTTTTCAGCCCGCTGTGCCGTGCCCGTCGCGGCAGGTTGCTTAGCCGCGCTGCTAAGCTTTATTTCTCCCGTAAGGGATACTGCGTACAATAGAATACTAAATCTGTCCTGGAAAATCCAGATTTCTGACTTCATCTTGAAGATATTTCTGCAAAAATACTACATCAAATACGGAATCATGACAAAAAAATTCACCCCGTGAGATGCCGCTTCGCTATCTAACGGGGTAAGTATGGTGTCCCCGGATTTCCGGGGTATCTAAAGTTCAGAACCTGACATCTGAGAAACCGCACTAAAATCAAGAATTACAGCGTAGTACACAGAGATTAATAAGAATTTCTCTTCTTTGCGTAACAGTTTTTGCAGTAAACCGGCTTGCCTTCTTTAGGCTGAAATGGAACTTCACATTCCTGTCCGCATTCTGCACAGGTTGCTTTAAACATCCGGCGTGATCCAAAATCTTTCCTTGGGCCCCCTTTGCTAAAATCTCTCACGTTTTTTCTCCAAATTTACATAATAAAAAAGTGTTTAGAACATCAATACAAGGCAGTGAATATAATCAAATTATATCCCATTATCAAGACAGAATCTTTGAAATAATACGAATTTTTTAGACACGGATTTATCCGCCTTCGCAGATTTTAAATAAACAATTAATGAATCCAAAATTATACCCTTTATCCTGCTTAAAACAACTGATTTTTTTATCAAAGTCAGGGGTTTTCATAAGCTTGTTGGCAGCAGGTTCCTGCAAGAAAGAACCCTGACTTTGGGCATTTGAAGCGCCCATGCTTGACTTATCGACTATTGCGGTTATAATATATGTGGATAGATAACTTTATCACCGGGAGAAACAGGTAATTGGCGACGTATATCCTGACAAGTCGAAAACTTCAGCAGGATTGATTATGGACGAGAAACAATGCAAAGCATTGAAACTCAACAAACAGCAATGTACCCGGCCTGTATGTAAAGATTCTAAATACTGCTGGCAACATCGGTTTAGCCGTCTTGACGATGCCTGCTGGTACAACAACGCAAAATTTCAAGCCTGCACCGGCTTGGTAGCCCTTGTGCTCATGATTGTTTTCTTCGCATACGACTTTGCCCTCGGCCCCTCAAAATCCAAACAAGAAGAAATTCTGCGACAACTCGCTGAAATTGACAAAAAGCTCCCTCAGACATTCCCAACTGTCCAGACAAAAGAGGACGCAGAACAACCCCTTTCTGCAGAGGAACATAAACTTCTTGCCGAATATGAAAAATGGAAGGCAATGGCGGAGCAGGCAAAGATAAAAGTTCAGCTTAGCCTTGATGCACAGCTTTCTTACGCCGGTGCTTTGCTTCGCCTTGCCAGATACGAAGAAGCCGAAGCGGCCTTCCACACAATTTTGGCAGGCCACCAGGATAACTCTGATGCGATGAGTGGTTTAGGGATTGTTCTACTCGAGACAGCCAAATACGAGGAAGCTAAAGAACATTTCAGAAAGGTTTTACAAAAAGACAAAGATTCCTTCGGCCCCGAACATCCAAATGTAGCCCGCGACCTCAACAACCTGGCTGCTTTACTGAAGGACACCAATCGCCTTGACGAGGCCGAGCCGCTTATGCGAAGGGTTATTGAAATCGTTGAGAAATCTCTCGACAAGGAACAT
>CAZUTR010000095.1:0-8498 GCA_964623545.1 uncultured Pirellulales bacterium
CCTCGCATCCACGCATCTACTCATATGCGCTTCACTCTTCACGTCTCACGAGATACGAAAAAGGCGCGACCAAATGCGCAGAGGGGGTATTTTAATTGAATACTGATTTTTGATTATTTATCCGCGTCCATGAGCATTTTTTGAATAATCGCGATGCTGCTCATCGCCTCAACTGGCGATTCACGAGATACGCCTAATTATCACCGCACCTAAGCCGGAAATGAGTTATTGAGAAGAGAATTATTTTTACATATTGACGAATTGAGATATGTTGTGGTTGGCCAACGGATGGATTATAATCACTAATAAGCGGTGGAGCAAAAGATGTTTGAGGAACTTGAAAAAATCAATGTACGTCCTGAACCATTCGCGTTTTACACAGCAAATGATTTGTGGACGGATGAACATACATCAGGACAGATGCTCTCGTTCCATCTGAACGAGGACACCGACGTTTCATCCCGGAATGCGGCATTCATTGGCCGCTCGGTTGATTGGCTCGCTTCCTACTTCAGAATCGGAGCGGGGACGAAGATTGCCGACTTCGGATGTGGGCCGGGATTGTATGCGACCAGACTGGCTCAAAGGCAGGCGGCTGTGACCGGGATAGACTTTTCGAAGAACTCAATTCAGTACGCACAGAAAACAGCAGCCAACCAGAGACTGTCTATCAACTATGTAAATCAGAACTACCTCGAGTTTGAAACAAATGACCGCTTTGACCTCATTCTTATGATTATGTGTGATTTTTGTGCCCTTAGCCCCACCCAGAGAAAACAGATGCTGACCAGCTTCCATAAGTTCCTGGAACCTGGCGGCGCAGTTCTCCTTGATGTGTATTCGTTGAATGCCTTTGAAAAACGGCAGGAGACTGCTGTGTACGAAGCTAACCTTCTCGACGGCTTTTGGTCTCCTGATAAGTACTACGGATTTCAGAATACGTTCAAGTACGAAAGAGAGAAGGTCGTACTTGACAAATATACAATTATTGAAGCTGGTCGCACGCGAATCATTTATAATTGGCTTCAGTATTTCAGCCCCGAAACAATCGAGAGCGAGTTTGCCGAGTGCGGATTTAAAATTGAGGAAATATTTTCTGATGTTGCGGGCACACCATTCGATTCACGAGCCGATGAATTCGCTGTTGTCGCAAAGAAGCTGTAGGAAAGTCAAAGACCAATACATCAGCCATCACTTGTTTCTTAACCCTCAACCAGCGGAATTTTATCCTGAGCGTGGTCGAAGGGACTCACCACTCACAAATTAACCAATTACCAATAACCAGTAACCACTCACCAACCTTATTTCTTACTTAACTCTGCGACTGTTTTGTTGAAGAACTCGACGCAGCCCTGCATATCGGGTAAAGAGTTTTCCCAGTTATATTCGTATTCGATGGAAAAGGAGCCGGTGTAACCCTGTCGGGCCAATTCGGCGAGCATTGCCTTAGCTTCGCTGGCACCGGTCCCCCAGATTACATCGTGGGCCTCTTTTTTGCCGAACTCGTTTATGTCCTTGAAGTGCGAGCTGATTACTCGGCCTTCGAGTTTCTTCAGGGCCTCGACGGGATTGATGCCGGAGCGCACCCAGTGGCCGGTGTCGGCGCAGGCGCCGATGTACTTGCTCCTGCCCTCGCATACCTTCAGGACCGTGTCAGGGTTCCAATAATGCGATGGCTTGGGATGGTTGTGAATGGCGATGTTGATTTTGTATTCCTGGCACAATTTATCGAGCATATCGAAGGCATCTTCCGGCGGCTCGGAAACAATCGTCTCGATTCCCATGTCCTTGGCGAATTCGAAGACCTCACGGCATTGATTGACATCGTTGGTCAGCGGCACGACGCCGTAGTTAATCAGTTTCACGCCTGACTTTGCGAGCTTTTGCTTTGTCTTTTCTCGTAAGTCAGCGGACATCTCGTGATGGAACTTGGCCATTGGAATATCGACGCTTAGAAATTGGCCCGGGTAGGCCTCGATGTACTTTAAGCCGAGCGAGGCGGTCTTGTCAACCGCTTCGAAAAATGTAAAACGATTAAAGCTCCAGGCCTGTACGCCAAGCCGCCATTGAGCACTTGCATTTGCGACAGGTTTCGTTTCTTTCATCTTCTTTTCACCGGCAATACAACAGATTGTCAGCAGTACAACTATAAATACAACTGCTGACATAAATGGTTTAACAAATTTTGCTTTCATAATCAACTCCTTATAAAGTCCAGCCCTGCCTGTACGGTGGATTAATGAGCTGGTTTGCCCATTCGCTGTTTTTAAATTTCATATTTTCGCCGTCCCATTCGAGCCGCGTGTCCTTTACACGCATCGCGATAATACCGAGCAGTACTATTTCAGTCAGCGGCCCGCCGTAATCGAAGTTCGCACTTGCGGGTTTGCCGTCTTTGCAGGCACGCACCCAGTCCTGCTCGTGGCCCGCATCGCCGTGCTTGACCCGTGGAATTGTCTGGGGCGGAAGGTTTTTCTGAAACTCCTCCATCTTCGCTTCCGGCACAATCCTCAAACCGCCGGCCCCGTGCGAGCCGTGCATAAACGCGGCCCCTTCGCCGATGAGAAGCGCACCGTTGCCGCCGAGTTTCCTGTGCGGCTCCAGGAATTCCGGCACAGGCGGCTTGAGACGCCCATCGTACCAGGTCAGCTTCACCGGTGGCATATCGCCGCGAGCCGGAAACTCGTAGCGAATAATCGCGGCCCTCGGATACGTCTCGTCACTCACATCCGGCTGATAATGTGTCGTCGTCGCCTGCACGGTAGTCGGATGCCCTAACTTGAGCGCCCAAAAAGCCGGATCCAAAATGTGACAACCCATGTCACCGAGAGCGCCGGTTCCGAAGTTCCACCAGCCTCGCCAGGTTGCGGGACAATAGATAGGATGGTAAGGACGATATTGGGCGGGGCCGAGCCAGAGGTCCCAGTCGAGGTGCGCAGGAACGGGTGGAGTTTCCTTGGGTCGTGCCTGGATGGGGAAGTCCGACCAGGGGTGGCCTCCTACGGGTCTGTTGCTCCAGGCGTGCACTTCGGTAATCTTGCCAATAGGTTCGGCCTGGACCCATTCGCACAGCAGACGGATGTGCTCGGCGGAATGTCCCTGGTTTCCCATCTGGGTCTGGACGCCTGCTTTGCGGGCGGCCTCGGTGACCTTGCGGACTTCATAAATCGAATGGCACAAGGGCTTTTGGCAAAACAGATGCTTTTTGTGCTCCAATACCGCCATCGAAGCAACGGCGTGAGTGTGGTCGGGAGTGGCAACAATTACTGCGTCAATGTTCTTGTGCTCTTTGTCGAGCATAACTCGAAAGTCGCGATATGTTTTTGCTTTGGGGTAAGTTTTGTAAGTATCGGCGGCCATGTGGTCGTCAACGTCGCAAAATGCGACGAAGTTTTCAGTATCGCAGGCTTTAATGTTAGTCCTTGCCATGCCGCCGGCACCGATAGTAGCGATATTCAGTTTTTCACTCGGCGGTGTGTGACTGGCGCCGCCGAGTACGTGCCTGGGGACGATGGTGAAAGCTGCTGCGGTTGCGGCACCACCAAGAAAGTCGCGGCGAGAAATCTTATTACTTTTGGTTTTAGTGTTTTTCGTTTTGTCTTTCATACTGCACTTTCCAATAAAACGACTTTTATTTTAACTCTTTGATAAACGGTAAACTTTCGTATTTTTATTAAAAGTTTAAGCAATCGGAGCTAAAGCTTCCAGCAGAAATTTAAATTTTTTATCATGTACGGCACAAACTCCGAACATACATTTTATTCGGTTAAGGGGGCGGAAATCATTGTAGAGAGCTGGCGATTGGAATTTAATAATCATCGTCCGCATAGCGGTTTAGGGTATATGACGCCGGTGGCGTTTGCAGCGGGTTTTATTCCTGAGGCTGAGCCACAGGCAAAGCCGAAGGAATACAAGAATTGCTTGACAAACGCAAAGAAATATCGTATCATGCTGTTAACATAAAATAAGCTCAATATTCTCAGGAGGAGCTTAATATGCAGTTATAAAAAATCTTCTGTATTGGCAGAGAAAGCGCCGAGCAGAAAATAAAATCGACTTTTTTAACAAGAAAGAGGAGGTAATGATGAAAAAGAAAAGTATAAAAACAATTTATGGCTTAGCCATTCTGGCAGTGATAATGCTGTTTATGGCAACAAATGTGCAGGCGCTTACGGACTGGGACATCTACAGCGATGCAATTATTGTAGAGGGAGATGAGTATAGCAATGTTTCCATTTACGACACGCCGCCGGATCGCACTACGGTAAGTATGTTTGGGGGATGGGTTTCTAATTTACAGAGCTATGATTCGAGCATATTCAACATGTTCGGAGGTACTGCAGAAGCCTGCGCAAATGACCAAAGCACTTTCAATATCGCCGGAGGAAAAATATATACACTGAATTTGTATGATTCCAGCAGCGTAAATGTGTTTGGAGGTTCTGTATATGGGCTATCTGCCTATGACACAGGGACAGTTAATGTTTGGGGTAATGCAAATTTATTCGCATTATTTGCTCATGATTCTGGGGTGATTAATATGACTGGTGGAGTAACCAAGAGTATTGCAGTAGGTGAATTTGGTACGGTTAATCTATTAGGAGGGTTAGTATCTGATAAGTTATGGGCCGGTGATTCAAGTATAATAAATCTCTATGGATATGATCTGGCCAAATTTCCCACGGGCGGACATTATGGTTTTGGCTTCGTTATCGGAGAATGGCCAGATATGACTGCATTTAATATAGACCTTTCTGGTCCTGACACTTACTCACGAGTGATATTGTATGAGATACCTGAGCCAGCAACAGCATTGTTAATTGCGATAGGTACTTTATTTTTAAGAAAACACAGAATGCTTTAAGCTAATAATAAATAAACACAAATGGAGGACAAAGATGAAACGGATAGGAACAATCAGAGACATATTGGTATTCGTACTTGTTATTTGCACAATCGGTACAAATCAAGCGAGGGCAAAATCGGTTTATGCCATCACCGACCATGAACTCAGCACGCTCAAGGCGTATATGATTGACGGCGACCAACTGGAATATCAGGAAGATGTTAACGTTACGGACTATGCCTTAGGTGCAGTTGGCATCACAATCGATTCTAATCTGGAGCTTCTTTTTATAACCTATGAAGACGCAGGTAAGATCGTCTGGGCTAATGCTAAAACACTGCAACAGGAGGGTTTTATAGATTTAAGCGGGGCACCTTGTTATGCTGGCAATTTGACTGGGATTGTTGCCGATGAAGCAAAGCAAAGAGTATATGTTGTGGAAAGATACAGCAATAAACTTTATATTCTCTCATGGAACAATGATCAAGATATACTTATATTGATGGACCCACAAGACCCCAATCAGCCATATAGTTCAGGCGACCCATATATTTCGCTGGCTGGATTATACGGAGACGAGGCTTGGGGAATAGCGTTAGACGAGACTACAAGACGATTATATGTAACGGATACCACAACCAATGTGCATGTTTACTATGCAGACGACCCTAACTGGACGCATCTTGGCCCACGTGACGTTGGTCGAGAAGCTATGGCTATTGCCGTTGACCCCAACAACGGTGAGCATAATGCATTCCTCTACGTTGGTGGTTTTAAGCCCATCGAAGGTGGGTATCATACTTTCCTGGTAAAACACGACCTTGAGGCCGATGTCAATCCGAATACGGAGCAGAATATCGAAGCAGTGGCTACGGGTCTGGCAGTTGACAAAGACACCGGGCTTGTTTATTGTACAACAGCCGAATATTCACCAGAAGATTACGAAGTCCGCGTATATGATTGCTACAGCTACCCATTTACCTGTACTTATTGGGTAGATACAGGTGGAACCAAATCAGGCCCAGCAGGAGTGTGTGTTCCGACAGGTGACGTTTCATATAAGCCGTCTTTTCTCAACCTTGAAAAGCTTGATGATGTTAATGACGGGGTTTGTGTTATTCCGGGTGATGACATAATGTATACTATTAGTTACAGCTATCCCAATGAGCCTAACAATGTTGATATCAATGATTTGAATCTTATCGATTATCTGCCGAACGGTATAGAATACCTTTCATCAGACTCCTGTGGCACTTATGACCCTAATAATCACACCGTCACCTGGTATATCGGCACATTAGAGCCGAATGAGTCGAATTCTGTTACGATGACAGTAAAGGTAAAAGAATGTATTTATGGGTGCGGAGTAATTGAAAATTTCTGCGAAATAAAAAGTGTTGACTCGGTCCAGGACTGGGACCATGAAAATACGCCGGTATGCTGCGCAAGCAATCCCTGGCCGACATGTGAAGAAAATCTTGTTTTGTATATTGATAAAGCGTTAGATTTTAACCTCACATGGTGCCCGGTTCTATATGCTAATACTTCCGATAAAATACCTAAAAAATGCTTGACAAACACAGAAAAATGTTCTATTATATTACTGATTAAAACTAAGCTCAAAAAACCTCAGGAGGAGCTTAATATAAAGCTGAAAAAACCTTCTGTATTGGCTATGGAGGCGCCGAGCAGAGAATAAAATTGACTCTTTAACAAATTTGAGGAGGTAATGATGAAAACTAAAGTATTAACAATTTATGGCTTAGCCATTCTGGCAGGAGTAATGTTATTCTGTGTTTGCCCGGTTCAGGCGGAAGTCTGGACATCCGGCCATCACGAAATATTCGATGGCGAAGTACATGGAGAGATATATATATACAACGATGTCACTCTTGATATCCTTGGCGGTGATATAGGCAGGTTGACTGCTTATGATACGACGGTCACGAATTGGTATGACGGAACAATGATTCGTCTCTGGACTCGTGACAATAGTATAGTCAATATCTATGGAGGTAGTTTGGATTTCTTGTGGTCAGCTGAAAACAGTTTTGTAAATCTTTATGCTTATGATGCAATAGTTATGAACACTGGTGGATGGTATGATCAGGGTTATGTAACAGGAAAGTTTTTTAGTAATGATGAACCATTTTACTTCGATCTCTCACAAGATTCTTATTTGCATATAAATATAGTCCCGGAGCCAGCCTCTATCTTCTTATTAAGCTTAGGATATATGTTTTTAAGAAAAAATGATTAATAGAAAAACTTCTACTATCATCATGATAGGAGGTTAAAGATGTTACCTGGAAAGAAACTTTTTATGTTTATTTTTTATCTGCTTATTCCTTTGGTTATTCCTGCAAAAGCTGCAAAATCGGTATATGTAATCAGTGACACCCTAATCTCACAGCTTAAGGCATATAAAGTTGATGGAACCAATCTAATTTACCAAAATGATTATGTTTGTGTATCAGACCCTCCTACTACTGCTGGTGCCATTGTTCTCGCTATCGATGAATCAGAGTATGGACAGTTTTTATTCGTCACCTTCGAAGATTCGGATGAAATTGAGCTGGTAAACGCAAAAACAATGAAATATGTAGATGTAGTTACGGCCCAAGGAGCAGATGACATGGCCGGTGTAGCTATGGATGCAGATTCAGAGATTTTATTTGAATTAACGAGTTTTTCTGTTATAATAAAATACAATAAGGTAGGAACGGCCAAAAAAATTTAAAACTTAATTCGAGGAGGTAATGATGAAAAAGAAAGTATTTACATTTCTGGCAGCAGTAATGTTTTTGAGTGTTTTCCCGGTTCAGGCGGATACCGTATGGACTTCCGGCCATCACGAAATCAACGATGGCGATGTGTATGGCGAAATCTGGATGTATAACGATGCAACAGCGGATATGTTTGGCGGTGATGTATTTCAGTTAGGTGCTCTCGATGAAAGTATATTTAATATGTTTGCAGGTACGATGGATAGACTTATTGTACGTTACAACAGCTTTGTGAATATTCACGGTGGTACTTTAGACCATTTGATAGTATATTCTGATGAAAACGGGTTGGTTAATCTATATGCTTATGATGTGGTCTATCACCCTATTGATGAATACAATGGATATATAGAAGGCAAATATATCAACAACGACCAGCTCTTTACTTTTAATACTGGTCTGTCTGATACTCTCCATATCAACATAGTTCCGGAACCAACAACAGTATTTTTGCTGGGTATAGGTAGTTTATTATTCAGAAGGAGATAGTTAAAACATTAAAATTTTGTTTATGGAGGAGTTAAAAATGAAACTCGGAAAGAAAATTATTGGAATACTTTCCATACTTACTTTGTTTGGCATGATTGGTACGGCGAGCGCAAAGTCAGTATATGTAGTCTCAAATATTAATGGCAAAAAGATTCAGGCTTATAAGATTGATGCCAATAGCTTAATCCATCAAGCCGATTACACTACAACTTCTGCCAGTCCTGTTGGTATTACAATCGACGAGTCAGAGCAAGGTCAGTTTCTATTTGTCACTTTTGAAGGCCAAAATAAGATTGAGCTGGTAAATGCCAAGACAATGCCAATGCAGTATGTGGATACCGTGACTGCTACAGGCGCGTTTGACCTGGCGGCGAATA
>CAZUTR010000096.1:0-8474 GCA_964623545.1 uncultured Pirellulales bacterium
AGCGCAGACACTTGTGCCGCAAAAATGTCCATTGTGCGGAAAAGGCATGGCGATGATAGGGCTCGGCTCACAACGGCTTGAAGAAGAACTAGCAAAAAGATTTCCCGAAGCGCAGGTTGCGAGGATTGACAGCGATTCAATGCAGGGCAGGGACTATTACCATGTTCTAAGGGACTTTAGTGAAGGCCGAATCGATATATTAGCAGGGACACAGATACTGGCGAAGGGATTGCACTTTCCAAACGTTACGGTCGTCGGGATTATAAGCGCCGACACCTGTCTTTATCTACCGGATTTCAGGTCGAACGAAAGAACTTTTCAATTGATCTCTCAGGTAGCAGGCAGGGCGGGGCGGTCGGCCAAGAAGGGGACAGTTTATGTTCAGACATTCTTAGCCAATCAGCCGGCGATTCAGTTCGCGCTCAAAGGCGACTTCGACGGTTTTATCAAAGAGGAACTTAAACACCGCAAGAGCTGTAATCTTCCGCCTTTTTGGCGGCTGGCGGTTATCATTTTGCGAGACAGAGATTTCGAAAAGCTCGAGGCAGCCGGTAAAGAAATGCGCGAGAAAGTTAACCGGATTATTCATCGAGACAAACTCAAAGCTTTTGTACGAGGGCCTATGCCGGCGGTAATCAGCAGAATACAGCGTTTTCACAGGATGCAGATAGTAGTCCAGACACCGGAGGCAACGACAATGCAGCAGTTATTCTCAGCTCTACGACGGACCGGGCCTGTTCGGCCAACAGTAAAGGTCGCTATAGATATAGACCCTGTGAATTTATTGTAGCTTGCCAATTGTAGATTTATTTGCTATACTTAGGTTTCCAAGTTCACGGGGAGTAGCTCAGCTTGGCTAGAGCGCTGCGTTCGGGACGCAGAGGTCGCAGGTTCAAATCCTGTCTCCCCGATTTCAACCGTCGACTTGATTAGAAAAGTCGATGAGCTTCAATGTTTCATATCATCTTCTGCAATATCGCTTGTGATCAATCCCCAATTCTTTGACTTTGTATCGAATTATCCGGGCTGTTGTGCCCAGATCACGAGCGGTAGCGGCGAGATTTCCGTTCGAGCGTTTCAGAGCATCAACAATCATATCCCGCTCAAACAGGTTAACTCTCTCTTTTAGAGAGCCGGTGCCAATCGTATCCGAGGCATCGGAGGTTTGCAGGGTCGGCGGCAGATGGTGGCCATGTATAACGCTATCGGTACTCAGCAACACAGCTCTTTCAATGCAGTTCTCCAGCTCACGTACATTACCTGGCCAGTGATATGCCACCATCATATTTATCGCCGGTGTGCTGATGCGTCGAACATCTTTATTCATCTTCTCCGAATACTGCTCAACAAAAAAATCGGCCAAAAGAAGAATATCGTCTTTCCGGTCGCGTAACGGAGGCAGAAAAATAGGAAAGACATTAATCCGATAGTAAAGGTCCTGTCGGAAGGTTTTATTCTCAACAGCCTTTTCCAAATCATGGTTTGTTGCTGTAAGAATCCTCGCGTTAGTCGTTAATGTACGATTACTGCCTACTCGTTCAAATTGTCTTTCCTGCAGAACACGTAAAATTTTTACCTGAGTGGCTAAAGAGAAATCCCCAATCTCATCAAGAAACAAAGTCCCGCCGTTTGCTTCCTCAAGCCGACCCTTGCGGCTTTGTATTGCGCCCGTGAAAGCACCTTTTTCATGTCCGAACAATTCACTTTCAAGGAGATTTTCATTTAACGCTGCGCAATTTACCTTTATAAAAGGGCCTGTCGCTCTGGGGCTGGTGTAATGAATAGCATGTGCAACCAATTCTTTGCCCGTACCAGATTCACCTCTAATCAAAACCGTAGTATCACTGCCGGAAACCTGGTGGATTTGTCGATATACATCACGCATAGCGCCGGAGTTTCCGACTATGTTCTCCGGGCGAAAATGGTCTTCCAATTCATTTCTAAGCCGCAGATTTTCATCTTCAAGTTTTCTCCTTTCAATCTCCGATTCTCTTCTCGCCCTGACATCATTGGCAATCATACTCGCAACGATACTTAGAACCCGCATATCCGCCTCCAGGGATATTTTTCTATCAAATACCCTGTCGATTGATATTGTACCTATCACGTTTTTGCCGATGGCAATTGGTACGCAAATAAAACTAATCTCATCTTTTGATACATCTTGTCTTTGAAAACGGTTGAGAAAAAGCGGCTCATCGGAAACTTTGGGAATAACCATCGCCTTACCGGTTTGCATAACCTTACCTGTTACGCCCTCGCCCATCCTGTAGCGCACATTCCTGCTGTGTTCTGCGGGAAGGTTATGTGCAACTTCAATTACAATTTCATCACCATCAGGAGCCAATAGAGTTATAATGCCCCTATTCATCGCAAGCTCTTTTTCAAGTGTGTCCAGTACTTCAGTTAAGAGCTGCCTTTGCTGTGCACCCGAGACAAGTATCTGACTAATCTGATAAAGCGTTTCTAGCTCATTGACTTTATGTGAGCCCTCAGATCCCGTCTTTTTTTCATTAACCGTCTTTTTGCCCATAATCGTTACTCCTCGCTTTTCATTCTATAATATAATACGACATAATTGTAACATTACTCAATTAAAATTACAAATACGCAATATCATGAAACATGCAAACTTCAACTGATTATTTTATAACCTATTGTTTAATAATGAATTAAGACAATAGAAATACAACGATAAACTTTAGATAAAAATTACAATAATAACAATAAAAATATTACTTATTTGTCACTTAAAACTCTTTATATGACATAAATGTCGTTTTTTGGGTGGTGTCGACAAACTATTAATATCAGCATATCTTATTACCGAATAAGCAGTTCTGAATAAAATTTCACTTCTGGCACACTATTTGTTTATAAAAGTAGCGTATGCAAATTTTATGTCCAAGAAAAAAAAAGTTGGAAAGGCATAAAATGGGAAAAGTTAATTTTTTAGTTTTTTGTATGAGTGTACTGTTAATCGGAACAGCAACCTCCTTTGCTGAGAGTACAGCCGAATTTGAGGTTACAGCCGATTTCTTTGGCAAGTATATCTGGCGAGGGCAAAATCTTAATGAAGACCCTGTGTTCCAACCAGGGTTTAGCGCCAGATACAAAGGACTGACGGCCGGGATATGGGGAAGCCTCGAACTTACAAACATCAACGGCAACAGCGGCAAGTTCACCGAAGTCGATTACTCGATAGATTATTCGGCCAGCATACCTGGTATAGAGGGAGTCGGGTTTTCTGTCGGGGCAATATACTACGACTTCCCGAATACCACTGTTGACGGCACAACTGAGCTTTACTGGGGCTTAAGTCTCGATGTACTGTTAAATCCTTCAATTACATTTTATCACGATGTTGACGAGGCCGAAGGGCTTTACGCTTCATTTAGCATAGGACACAGTGTTGAGAAGATTTTCGAGCTTGGGCCGGATGTTCCGGTAGGAGTGGAGTTAGGCGCAAGCCTGGGCTGGGGTGATAGTTCGTACAATAACTTTTACTGGGGGCTCGAGGAAAGCAAAGCAAATGATATTGCACTCTCAGCTTCCTTTCCCTTCGAGATAGCAGGTTTTACGGTAGCTCCAAGTGTAAACTACGTAATTTTGGCCAGTAGTGATATACGCGACACCGACGTATACGGCACCGACAACAATATTTTCTTTGCAGGGATAAGTTTAGCAAAAGGGTTTTAATTATGGGGTATGACGTTATGGATAAAAGAATAAGAAATTTAATATTTATTGTACTCCTGACAATAATGTTCTTCGCGGGACCGGTATTCGCCGATTCAGACAATACCATCGAATCCGCTATTGAGACCATAAACATATCTGACCTGAAAGTAGGTCTTGATACGGTATGGGTACTTCTGGGCGCATTTTTAGTGTTCTTCATGCAAGCAGGTTTTGGCATGGTCGAAGCCGGATTCATACGGGCCAAGAATACATGCAACATTCTGACCAAGAACTTCCTGGATTTCTGCATGGCAAGTCTCGGATTCTTTCTTATCGGCTATGGTTTGATGTTCGGAGGCGGTAACGGATTTGCCGGTTTGAAGGGCTGGTGCTTAATGGGTCTTGAGCCGATGGCGAATGGTGTTCCGTTATATGCATTCTGGCTGTTTCAAGCAGCCTTTTGCGGTGCCGCAGCAACGATTGTCGCCGGTGGAATGGCCGAGCGGATGAAGTTCCCGGCATACTTGATTTATTCTTTTGTAATATCAGCTCTGATTTATCCTCTTGTTGGTCACTGGATATGGGGCGGCGGCTGGCTTGCGGAAATGGGCTTTGCCGACTTCGCCGGCTCGACCGTGGTCCACACAGTTGGCGGCTGTGCAGCTTTGATGGGAACATCGATTTTAAAACCAAGAGAAGGCAAATATGGCCTTGATGGTAAACCGAATGTTCTCGCTGGTCATAACATCCCGTTAGCATCTTTAGGGGTATTCATACTCTGGTTCGGCTGGTTCGGATTCAACGCCGGCTCGACTCTCAGTGTTGGTGATGGTTCTCTGATAGGCAGGGTAGCAATTAACACAAACCTCGCAGCGGCACTCGGTGGTATAGCAGCAATGGCCACCGTATGGAAAAGATTCGGCAAGCCGGATTTATCAATGGCTATGAACGGCGCTCTGGCAGGATTGGTAGCCATAACGGCACCATGTGCATACGTTGAGCCCTGGGCGGCATTGGTTATAGGTGCTATCGCAGGATACATAGTCGTAAGAGGAGTCGAGCTGCTTGACCAATTGCAAATTGACGACCCAGTAGGAGCATTTCCAGTCCACGGGATATGCGGAATATGGGGCACTGTGGCTGTTGGAATATTCGGCAAGAGCGCATTAGGTCTGCCGAATAATGGTTTTATCTACGGCGGCAATCCAATGCAATTAGGCATCCAAATGGTGGGCAGCGTAAGCACGATAGCTTTTATAGTGATAAGTATGGGAATAATATTCAAGCTGATTGACTTGACCGTCGGTTTGCGAATCGGCCGCGAAGAGGAACTTCGAGGGCTGGATATCGGAGAACACGGCATGGAAGCATACGCAGGTTTCCAGGTTTTTACTACAACATAACAGTTGGTTCAGAATGTGGAGAAAATAAAAATGAAACTGATAATCGCATATATACAACCACATAAGTTAGAGGATGTAAAAAAGGTCCTGTATAAAGCTGAGGTTCACAAAATGTCTGTGACCAATGCCCTGGGCTGCGGCGAGCAAAAAGGGTACGAGGAAAGCTACCGCGGTATCAAGTTCGAGGTAAATCTGCTTAAGAAAGTAAGACTCGAAATAGCTGTAAACGAAGATTTCGTAGAGAAAACTATCGATGCGATCATTGAAGGGGCAAAGACCGGAAATATCGGCGACGGAAAAATATTCGTACTGGATTTGAGTGAGTGTATCCGTATTCGTACGGGCGAAAGAGGCAGAAAAGCAATTGGTTAATGTACACAAATAACAGTAAAGTTAAATAATATTGAAAGGAAAACAAACAATGACACCGAAAGATTTTTTTGAATTTGCAAAAAAGAACAATTCGAAAATGGTTGACCTGAAGTTCACCGACCTGTTAGGTACGTGGCAACACTGTTCGTTCCCTATCGACACATGGGACGAAGATACATTCAAGGACGGCGTCGGATTTGACGGTTCATCAATACGCGGCTGGCAGGGGATACATGTTTCTGATATGTTAGCTGTTCCCGACCCGGACACTGCGGTGATGGACCCATTCTTCAGAGAACCGACCGTCAGCATTATAGCCAACATCGTTGACCCCATCACCAGGGAAGACTACTCGCGCGACCCACGTCACATCGCACGCAAGGGAACGGCTTACCTAAAGAAAACGGGAATTGCCGATACCTGCTACATAGGGCCGGAACCTGAGTTCTTCATATTCGATGAGGTAAGGTACGAACAAAATCAGCACATCGGGGTATACGAAATAGATTCGGTTGAAGGTGCGTGGAACACTGCCCGCTTCGAAGAACCGAACTTAGGTTATAAACCGAGCTTCAAAGGCGGTTACTTCCCCGTAAGCCCCTCAGACACCTATCATGACCTGCGTGGCGAAATGGTGGCCGAAATGCAAAAGGTGGGTATCGTTGTTGAAGCACATCATCACGAGGTGGCCACGGCGGGTCAAGCCGAAATAGATATGAAGTTCACTGAACTACTAAAGATGGCCGACCACTTTATGTGGTATAAGTACATCGTCAAGAACGTGGCAAAACGCAACGGTAAGACAGTAACGTTTATGCCCAAGCCGGTCTTCGAGGACAACGGTAGTGGAATGCACACACATTTTTCACTGTGGAAGGGTGGAAAGCCCCTGTTTGCGGATAGTGGATACGCGGGGCTCAGCGAAATCGGATTATACTCCATAGGCGGTATCCTCAAACACGCTCCTGCGATTTTGGCCTTTGCCGCTCCGACGACAAATTCCTACCGTCGATTGGTGCCCGGCTTTGAGGCGCCGGTGAATCTTGTAATGTCGAAGCGTAACCGTTCGGCCGGTGTTCGAATCCCTATGTACTCAGATAATCCAAAGGCAAAACGCCTTGAATTCCGGTGTCCCGACCCTACCTGCAACGGATACCTCGCCTGGACAGCAATGCTTATGGCAGCTATAGACGGCATCCAAAACAAAATCGACCCAGGCGAGCCGCTGGACCGTGATATTTACGATATGGAGCCCGAGGAGCTTTCTAAATATCCCAAAACTCCCGGCACGCTAAGCGAGGCAGTTGATGCCTTGGAAAATGACTATGAGTTCCTAACTACAGGTGATGTATTTACTGACGATGTAATTGAGACATGGGTTAAATGGAAACGCGAAGAAGAACTGAATCCACTGGCTCTTCGGCCGCATCCGTATGAGTTCTATCTGTACTATGACAGTTAATAGTTACGAATGCCGTTTACGTAATTGGCCCGAGAGCGTCACTGTCGTTTCGGCTCTTAGGTGACTATGCACTGCACTTTACTGTGCGGTGTGCATTGGGTTGTTGGTAAGGCTTGCTCATGTTCTGGGCAAGCCTTGCTATTTTATCAACGTCAGTTGCCATATCGTACTTCATCAGTAGCGGGAGGATTGTTATTGATTATTAGAGACATTTATCATATTATCCAAGGTTTTGGATAGAATATTGAATATATATCGCATAGAGACTAAAAATGCCGATTTACGAATATAAGTGTTCCAAATGCGGCAAGGTGAGCGAGTTTCTGGAAATCTCGGCAGAGCAAAAGGCAAAGATTTGTCCGCAATGCGATGGCAAAATGCTGTATCAGATGTAGTGACAATACCTGCCTACACTCAGGGTAATAGCCAGCGGGTCAGCTCGCAAGGAGCAGTTTTAGATGAGTGAAAAAAAAGGCGGCTACAACTTTAACGCAATTGAAAAGAAATGGCAGCAGTTTTGGGAAACCAACAAGACATTCAAAGCAAATGACTGTGATACTTCAAAGCCCAAGTATTATGTGCTTGATATGTTTCCCTATCCGAGTGGTGCCGGCCTGCATGTAGGACACCCGGAAGGTTACACTGCCAGCGATATAGTCGCTCGATATAAACGCATGAAGAAATTCAACGTTCTGCATCCTATGGGATGGGACGCGTTCGGATTGCCGGCCGAGCAACACGCTGTTAAAACCGGCACACATCCAGCACAAACGACGCGAAAGAATATTGATAAAATAAGACAACAAATAAAGTCACTGGGCTTCAGTTATGACTGGGACAGAGAGGTTGATACTACTGACCCGAATTATTACAAGTGGACACAGTGGATATTCCTTAAATTCTTCAACAGTTACTATGACGAGCAGGAACAAAAGGCCAAGCCGATTGAACAGTTGCCGATTCCTGAGGGTCTAAGCGAGACGGAAAGGCACAAGTACATAGACGAACATCGATTAGCTTATGAAGATAAGGTGCCGGTCAATTGGTGTCCAGCTTTAGGTACGGTTTTGGCAAATGAAGAAGTGATAGGGGGTGTGAGTGAACGAGGAGGACACCCTGTAATCAGAAAACCGATGCGGCAGTGGATGCTGCGGATAACAAAATATGCCGAGCGGCTGCTCGAAGATTTAAAAGAAGTTGACTGGCCGGAATCGATAAAAAAATTGCAGCAGGACTGGTTAGGCAAAAGCATCGGGGCTGATGTCGATTTTAAGATTGATGGTTTCGATGAAACGATTCGAGTCTTTACAACTCGGCCCGACACTCTGTTTGGCGCAACGTATATGGTAATGGCTCCGGAACACGGCCTTGTTGATTTGATTACAACTGATGAGAATAAATCGGCAGTAGCAAAGTATCGTGAAGAAGCTGCCCGCAAAAGTGACCTTGACCGAACGGATTTGGCCAAGGAAAAAACTGGTGTCTTCACGGGTGCTTATGCGATAAATCCGGTCAATGACGAAAAAATACCAATCTGGATAAGCGATTATGTCCTG
>CAZUTR010000097.1:0-8460 GCA_964623545.1 uncultured Pirellulales bacterium
ATACTCGCCGAAGGAGCCGATGGCCCCGCCTCCGACGAAGCCGGTGTTGCCGCTTCGACCAACAACACGTTCGTTCCTGACTGGAGCGTCACCCCGGACTGCACCGCATACGCCAGTATATTACTTTCGAATGTTAACCAAACAGTCCTTGTCGGGGCAAATGATAGTAACGAAACGGACAGCAGCACACCGAATCCTATTACGACCACCGCCCTTTCCACAAGCGATGGAGACATGGTTATTGACGGCGCTACCTGTGGTAACTCGGGCTTATATATGGTGAACAAGGATTTTACAGAAGGTATTGACCAGCAATTTAACAGCACAGCCACCGGTGTAACGGGACACAAATTAGCAACAGGAGTCGCCGAGACACCAAGCGTAACGCACTCAAGTCCGAATCGTCAGGTAATTACTGGTTTTGTAGTCCAGGCAGCCGGCCCCGATTACCAAAACTGCTTGGATGTTCAGGACGCCGGTCTCCGCTTATTGTCAGACCTCGACGGTAATTGCTACGTGGACTACCAGGACCTTGAGATAATGACAGACTACTGGCTAAATACTGATTGCGACGAGCTCGATAACTGTGAGGATGCGGATTTTGAGCCGACGGACGGCGCCGTTGACCTCTTTGACTACAGCGATTTCGCCGCGTATTGGATGCAATGTAACAATCCCGGGGACTCAAACTGCACGCCAAACTGGCCTTAAACAGTGCAGCAACTTCTTAGAGCATTAGCCGAGCAGATAAGCGCATCTAACCGCTCATTGCTCAGAGTTGTGTTTAATTTACATAAAACTTGTGCAGGAATGTCAAAGATTATGATTGAAACAGATTCAGGATGTTTTTCAACCAATGTAACAATAGTTTCAATCGTCGGTATATGTCTGCTTTTTGCGCAGGTGGGAACGGCTGCCACAGGCACCGTGAATTATGCCATTACTTATCAGCAGCTCGAAGGTTTCGGCGGCTCAGGTGCATTAGACGCATGGCATCTGGCAAGCCACTCCAAGAGAGAGACAATTTACAACTATCTATTCAGAGACCTTGGGCTTGATGTTTACCGGATAAGAAACACCTACGGTTACGACTCCGGCAATATAACATACACAGGTCAATTCGTCGCGGAAGCGAAAGAGCGGAACCCGGCATTAAAGATTGAGCTATCCGCCTGGTCGCCACCGAAATACCTAAAAAGCAACAATGATTTAATAGGCGGAACTCTTAAAGGCGGCCCCGATAATTATGTGTATGTCAACTATGCAGACTGGTGGGCGGATAGTATGACCGCCTGGGCCAATGTCGGTGTGTACCCCGACTATATCAGCATTCAAAATGAACCGGAAATTGAAACCGCCTGGCATTCCTGCAGAATGGACCCTACTGAGAATTCAAACTACGCCGGCTATGACCAGGCCTTCGAAGCGGTTTATAATGAGTTATATTTTCGAATGGGTCCGTATATGCCCAAGATGCTGGCACCGGAAACTATGGGCTTCGGCAATGCAGGAGCGTATATCCAAGCGCTCGACGATAGAGGCCAAATAGACAACGTCTATGGTTTCGCTCATCACCTTTATACCGAAGGCGGCTACGATAACCCCGATGGTATGAGAATAGGTATGCAGGTTTTTGCTGATGACTATGGCTACAAGCCCCTATTCCAAACGGAATACGCAGCAGACGGCACACCGATATTTGACCATGCCCCACTACTGGCCCAGCATATATATAACTCCTTAGTACACGAGCATGTGACGTCCTATTACCACTGGAGCTTGTTCCGTGGTTCGTATACCACCGGTGGTATGATAAACCTGAATTCTTCCAGCACCTACATCATTAGGGACATTTACTGGTTTTTCAAGCATTACTCATACTTCACGGATCCCGGGTGGTATCTCGTGGATGCTTCAACAAATTCGAGCAACCTGCGGATCAACGCCTTTAAGAATCCCGACAACGATGAACTGACAATTGTAATAACAAATATCTCCACCAGCAGTGTCAGTTTAACACTTACTTTGAACGCTTTTTTCCCGGACACCTCGGAGGTTTACCGAAGCAGTTCTACAGAACACTGGTCATATATCGGTACTTTCGATGAACCACAACCGCTGTTATTACCAGCAGAATCAATTACCACTATCAGCTTAACGGGTATCTTCTCGCCTGAAAATTGCGCAGACGTCCAAGCAGCAGGTTACGGTTTCGCATCGGACATCAGCGGTGACTGCTATGTCAATTACATAGACCTTGAAAGAATTTCAGACTTTTGGTTGTTTCAAGTATGCTCCTTCTTTGATGATTGTGGAGGCGCCGATTTTGAGCCGACGGACGGCGTCGTTGACTTGCTTGATTTCAGCATATTTGCTCCGCAGTGGCTGCAATGCAACGACCCCGAAGATTCCAACTGTACACCAAATTGGTAAGCGTTGGTACAGATAACATAATTTCAAGAAGAAGCGCGATGTTTTCCAGACATCTTTATATAGCCACGCTTTTTGCCATTTTTCTGTCGCTATCGCCGGCTTACGGCGCCGATGCTACCGGTTCGGTGGACATTGGCATTGTTTATCAGGAGCTTGAAGGTTTTGGCGCTAGTGGTGCGCACTATGAAAACTGGTTGGTTGCACACCCCCTGAAGAATGAGATTTACGATGTTATCTTTGGTCAGTTAGGCCTCGATATCTACAGGATAAGAAACACTCATGAAATCCTCCCTGAGTATATCGACCGCACGGCTCAAATTATCCAGGCCGCTGAACTCTCCTTAGGCCATCCCGTAAAAATTATGATTAATTCCGGCTCACCGCCCGCTTACCTCAAGAGCAATGGAGATACAAAAGCCGGGACCCTTAAAAAAGACGACTATGGCAATTACATGTACACTGAGTACGCCCAGTGGTGGATGGCCAGTCTGGCCGAATATTCCAGTCACGGAATAAATGTCGACTATGTCAGCATGCAAAATGAGCCGGACTATCTGAATGTTAAGTGGGATACCTGTAAATTCACACCCACAGAAACTGAAGAATGGGCGGGCTACAACCTGGCCTTCGAGGCTTTCTATCAGGAACTAAACTCCCAAATGCCCGAGCTGCCGAAGCTCCTCGCTCCCGAAACTATGGGATTCGGAGGTTCGCAGGAATATATCGACGCGCTAATCGATGCCAATCACGTTTATGGTTTTGCTCACCATCTCTACTCCGATGGCTTCTACTACAACCCGGATTCTTTTATTCTGGATATGCAGATTTATGCTTCTAAGTATGGTTACAAGCCTCTGTTACAGACCGAGTGTTCAGGTACCGATGACCATCTGTACTATATCGGGGTGATGGCCCTGGTCCGACACATGCATAACAGTCTCGTACACGAGGGAGTATGTGCATATCTCTATTGGGATTTGTTCTGGGGGTTCTGGGAGGGAGACGCCGGCGGCCTTGTGACAATTGATTTCCCCTGGGATGAGGACCCCGGATATATAATCAACAAAACTTACTACGCATTCAAGCAGTACTCTGCATTCACCGATCCCGGCTGGAGACGCGTTGAAGCCTCAACCGATTCGAGCGACCTGAGAATTACTGCATTTACCAATCCCGATGTTAACGAACTGTCGATAGTAATCATAAATGTTTCGGATGCCGGTATCAATTTAACCCTTCCGTTGAAAAACTTCACTCCCAATAGCTCCGGCGTATATCGAACCAGCGAAACAGAAAGCACAGCATATGTAGGCACTTTCGATGAATTGCAACCGCTGTTATTACCTGCAGAATCAATCACTACTATCAGCTTAACCGGAAGCCCGTTGCCTGAAAACTGCGCCGGTGTTCAGGTCGCCGGCTTTAGCCTCATCTCAGACATCAGCGGTGATTGCTACGTCAACTATACAGACCTTGATATACTCACTGACTACTGGCTGGATGAAAACTGTAACGAGCCGGATGATTGCCAGGGTGCTAATATTAACGAGCAGGGAAGTGTTAATCTGGTCGATTTCAGTATCTTCACAAGTTTATGGCTGCAATGCAATAATCCCGAAGACGCAAACTGCGCACCTAACTGGTAAAAAACATTAAATTTGCTTCTTATAAAAAATATATAAATACGCAAAGTAAGGTTAAGAATGAAATTGTTAAAAACTAATTCTGTCCATGTATTCGTAAAGCGTTTCCCTGTAGCAATACTTTTATTGTTCGTTGTTCTTACACCGTTAACTGTATATGCCCGGCAGGTTGGGAGTAGTTTGGCCATTAGCCGTTTCATGCTGAGCGAAACGGTAGGACTTATTCGTCCGCCGAAAACACTCACGGACCCACAGGCCACCTGCGAGTCAAAATCGCTCATGTCCTTTCTGGTGGACCATTACAGTCAAAAAGTCCTTTCCGGCCAGCAGGATTTAGCAGAAATAAACTACATCCAGTCCGTTACGGGAAAAGAGCCGGCGGTCGGTGTATTTGATTTAATGGATTATTCTCCCTCGCGTATCGAACACGGCATCGACCCAACCGGCCAGGTCGAAAGTTACATTAATTGGGCTAATACCGGCTGTGGGATTGTCAGTTTGAGCTGGCACTGGAACGCGCCAACGGATTTAATCGATGAGCCCGATGCAAAATGGTATCGCGGTTTTTACACGTATGCCACCACGTTTGATATTGAAGCGGTCCTTGCCGACCCTAATGGCGAGAGATACCAACTTCTGATTCGCGACCTTGATGCGATTGCCGTAGAACTGGCCAAGTTCGCTGACGTAAATCTGCCCGTGCTCTGGCGGCCGCTGCACGAAGCGTCCGGAGGGTGGTTCTGGTGGGGAGCAAAAGGTCCGGAACCTTTTATCGAATTATGGCAGCTCATGTACGACCGCTATGTCAACTATCATGGCCTGCATCATCTGATATGGGTTTATACCGTTGGTGACCCCCAATGGTATCCGGGTGATGACTATGTTGACGTTGCGTCGATGGATATTTATCCCAGCGACCCGAACTCCAGCATGGTCGGGTATTGGCTGGATACTCAGAGTCGTCACGAGGGGATTAAACTGGTAGCGCTGTCTGAATCGGGAATCCTGTCTGACCCCGACAAAATCAGGGAGGATGATGTATGGTGGAGCTGGTTCTCCGTGTGGTCCGGCAGCTTTATTCATGACGTGAACCAGAGCTTTCTCAGTTATGTCTATCATGATGAAGACATTATTACCCTTGATGAGCTAATCGACTGGAAGAACTATCCTCTTGACAGCAGCCCGCCGGCATGTGCGATTAACTGGCCCTTGAACAACATCAAAATACGTGAAAATACAAACATAACTATTATGGCCGACGCCGATGATACGGACGGCACGGTCACAAAGGTTGAATTCTTCGAAGGCACTAACAAACTGGGCCAGGACACAACCAGTCCTTACGAATACACCTGGCAGAATGTCCCTGAAGGAACCTATGTCCTGACCGCAAAGGCAACGGACAATAATGATTTGACAAGTACTTCATCCAGGGTCACTCTCGTTGTTGGCAGCATTGCCCTGCCGGAGGTGGTACGCTATGAAGCTGAAGATGCCGCCAGCGACGGGCCAACCTTCAGCACGAACTTCCCCGGTTACTCCGGCACCGGTTCGATGCTCTTCAATAGTGACGGTGGAACTGGAATTACATTTACGGTAACTTCCAGCGAAGCAGGAAGTTTTCCGCTGACAATTGAGTATCTCATACCAGGCGGCTGGGGCGACAAGCAAAACACCGTCCTGGTAAATGGCCAGACGGTATGGACACCTGATTTCATCAATACCGATGATGCCTGGTCCGAATTCGAGTTCGGAGAGATATCGCTAAATGCCGGGTCCAACACCGTACGCATAGAGCATTTCTGGGGCTGGATGTACGTTGATTATATCGAGCTTGAACTGCCGGGTTCGAGCCTTTACTCGCAGGGCGACCTTGATTTGGATTGTAATGTTGATATGGATGACCTTTCGATATTATCCCTGGGCTGGCTGAATCCATATACACTTCACGACTTCGCAGACCTCGCCAAAGACTGGCAACCATAGCCTTGTGGAATCAGGGCGTATTTAGAAGAATCAGTTTCGTTGAGCCAAGGAAGTTCGGCCGAAATATTTGAGTAGAATATCAGCGATTTTGTGCTGCAACTGTCACCGTTTACTATCCATACTAAAGCAATACGGACGGTAGAACCGCCTTAAATCCTCATAGTCAACATCGCCATCACCATCAAGGTCGGCATTCATTCTCGATTATCTTCCAACCAATGAAAGGCCATAATGCCAAAATCATAAAAATCAACTTTGCAGTCACCGTCAATATCACCAGCGATAGGTTTTGTACATACAAGTTCTTCGAAATAAGATTTACTCGCCTGTTCTGTACCGCCGTATGCACCCATATTTATCCTTCCTCCATTAGGAAACGGCTCCCAGCCGATAGAGCTTTTCGGGTCTCCGGCATCGATACATGGACTCGTCACCTCGTCCTGTACCCAGCTTTCACTATTCGGCTCCCACCTGCCTGCCTGCGACATTAAATAATAGTAACCATCACACGGGTCTGCAAAACAGGGATCAATGTCGATATTTCCAAGACCGCTCCAGCCACCAAGTATACAAGAATAACTAACGTTGGCTGTACTTCTATCATCTATGTATATTTCTGACTCCTCTGGAGCAGTATTATCCCAGAGGATACAGTTAATGATACTGAGGTTGCAATGAGAGTCAATGCATATCCCGCCACCCCGGTAGTCTGCCGAATTTCCGTTGAATGTACAGTTGGTAACTGTCGGGCTGCTTCCGAAATTACACATCCCACCGCCGGAGTGTGCAGAATTTGAACTGAATGTGCTGTTGGTAATCGTGGGATTGCTATTGTAGTTGTACATCCCGCCACCGTAATTTTCTGCCGAGTTCCCACTGAACGTACAGTTGGTCAGTTCCGGACTGCTGTTCCCGTTTGCCATCCCGCCGCCGTAATCGTCCGCCGAGTTGCCGCTGAATGAGCAGTTAATAACCGTTGGATTGCTGGATTCCCAATTGTACATTCCGCCGCCGCTGCCATCTGCCGAGTTGCCGCTGAAGATGCAATTGGTTACAGTCGGGTCGCAGTTGTTCATGTTACACATTCCACCAGCGGTATTGCCTGCCGTATTGCTGCAAAAATTGCAATTGATTACCATCGGGTCGCTGTTGTACCAGTTTCCTATCCCGCCTCCGTTCCATGCCGAGTTGCCGCTGAATGTGCAATTGGTTACAGTGGGGTCGCTGTTGTACCAGTTTCCTATCCCGCCTCCGTTGTCTGCTGCCGAGTTGCCGCTGAATGTACAGTTGGTAACCGTCGGGCTGCTGCCCAACTTGTTATACATCCCGCCGCCGCAATGATGCGGATAGGCATCGGCATTGCCAGCGGTGATGGTGAAGCCGTCTAACACAGCGTTTGGGACGGTCCTGCTGCCGATAAGGACGTGGTAGCTGTTTTCGCTACGGGTGGGTTCGTCCAGCAGGTCACATGGGTCAAGGCCCTGCACGTCATTGCCGTCAAGGTCGCCGCTGAGTATGGTCTCATACATGCTTGGATCTCGTTCGTCCCAGTTAGGATCGCCCGTATCGGGAAATCCACCATAAATCCTCACACCATTTATAAGTTGAAACGTTGCTGTTCGTAGATCGCACGGGTCAACAAGCATAGTGGGTTTGTACATTCCAGATGCCACCCATATCTCGTCCCCACTAATAGCATCATCCAGACCGTCCTGTAACAGATTATATGCATTAGCCCAGCTTGAGCCGTCATTCGAACCATCTGCATCATCATCGACATAGATTGTTTTGGCAAAACAGGGAGCAGCCAATGCAAGGCAGATAAAAATAAAATTTACGTTTCTCATCTTCACATCTCCTAAAATAAATCTTCCTTTTACAACAATACATGACTGTTATTTAGAAACAATTGCAAATACAGTTTAATTAACTCAGCGCCCTCTGTGCTCTCTGTGGCAAAAAATATCCGCCTTCTTAGGAAAAATTCTCCTGCCTCAATCCACCTTCGAAATAGGACTTTATGATGTTATTACAAAACAATCAACAAATACCTTGTAAAAATCCCAAATTTTTTATCGGAAATTCCGACTTTTCACCAAAAAAATCGCCCTTATTGTCACTCAAAAGACATCTTTCGTTCCCTGGCCATTATACTTAGCTCCCTATTTATTGGTGGATTTTTGTCTTTCCTCCGCTCGCTATCACCCATCGTGCTCTTGCTTCTCATCGTCCATCGTCTGTCTTCTGCTCTGATTTCCTGTTCCCCTAATATCCTTACCCCTGATACTCTGATTTCCTGATAATCTCCTATTTGCACTTTGTGCCTTTGACCCTTTTTTCTTTGTTCCTTTGCCCCTCTGCACCTTTGAATCTTTGTGCCTCTGTACCTTTGTGCCTC
>CAZUTR010000098.1:0-8343 GCA_964623545.1 uncultured Pirellulales bacterium
TACGCAACTTGATGCATCAGAGGTTGGTACCCTCGAGGCCAAATCAAACACGGAAATAACGTGGGGCTTAGGTACTCGTGTAACATTGTTTAAAAGCAACGGCTTTAGCTTAGGTGGGACGTGCCAGATGAACTGGATGCAGAATATTGAATTTGACACCAGCGTGCATAGAGATGACGGGGGAGAGGAATGGGATCATATACTTGAGGGCGAGTTTGATATGACGGAAATCCAGATAGCTGCCGGGCCTTCCTGGTACTTAGCCAATGTCTTCTCCGTTTACGGTGGGCCATTCGTTCACTTCATAACAGGTGAATATTCCTATGAAGAGATGGACTCAACCCTTCCTGACGTAATCAACAAAGACACATCTGATTTAGAAGAGGAAACTATATGGGGCGGCTATGTCGGAGCGAGCGCGGAACTATTCAATATAATAGCATTATTTGTAGAGTGGCAATACACTGCCGACGCGGATGCCTGGGCTGCGGGTCTTCTGTTATCCTTTTAAAAGATAATAATTAACCAACGAATCTCCCTAAATCCAAGTTCGAGGATTGAACAAGCAGTTTAGATAACCTCGACTTTGTGGGGCCTGAGTTTTCTCAAGGCAGGCAACTGATTTCGGCCTAACCTTGCTTCAATAAGAACAGTACCATCACGGTATTGCTCTTTTATAATTGTGCCATATGCCCGCAGGAAACTTTGGACCTTGCCATTCGACTGACTGCCGGCGACCCGCAAAACAAGTTCATCACCTTTGTATTTTGCCAACACAGCGTCGCTGAGCTGCTCCAGCCCCTGACCGGTCTTGGCTGATATACACAGGGCATCAGCAAAAAGTGTCTGTAGAAACTCCAGTTCGCCGAGGTTGTTCACAATATCAATCTTGTTGAATACCTTTAAGGTAAGCTTATCGGCACAGCCGATTTCCTCCAGGACTCCATTTACAGATTCAATCTGCTCAGCCGCCTCGTGATTGGATACATCAATTACATGCAAAAGCAAATCGGCGTTTATGGCCTCTTCGAGAGTCGCCTTGAATGAAGCGACTAACTGGTGAGGTAAATTCCTCACAAAACCGACGGTGTCGCTTAAAAGTACCTCCGCGGCGCCCTCTAATGTCCATTTTCTGGTTCGAGTATCGAGTGTTGCAAAGAGCCGGTCTTCAACAAGCACATCGGCATCGGTAAGTGCATTTAACAGAGTGCTTTTGCCCGAGTTTGTATAGCCGACGAGGCAGATTTTAAACAACCCTGTTCGCCCATCAATCTCGCGAATCCTGCGCTTATCGATGCGTGCCAGTTCTCTTTTCAGGTCTGTAATTCGCTTATTAACCAGCCGTCGGTCGATTTCCAACTGCTGCTCGCCCGGCCCTCTCGTACCGATACCACCGACGACACCAGCGGCGGTTGCGCCTCCTGCGCCGGCAAGTGTATCCAGATGGGACCACATTCTCGTGAGTCGAGGATACGTATATTCCAGTTGTGCCAATTCGACCTGCAAGCGTGCCTGTTTCGTCTTTGCGCGAGTGGCAAAGATATCGAGAATCAATTCGCTGCGGTCGAGAACTTTAGCCGAAATAATCTTCTCAAGCTCGCGAATCTGACGCGGCATAAGGTCATTATCAAAAATAACCACATCCGCTTTAAATCGCCTGACCCGGCCAGCGAGCTGCTCAGCTTTGCCTTTGCCGATATACGTTGCGGGGTTGATTATGCGAACTTTCTGTTGGAACCTGTCTACGACAATCGCGCCGGCACTTTCAGCAAGAGCTGTAAGTTCAACCAGGTTGTCTCCCTCACCTTGGGTGGTCAAAACAGCCCCGACTAAAATCGCCCGTTCTTTTCGAACTCTCAAGGTCTGACGTAATTCTGTCAACTAAAGAATACCTCCAAAACCACCATATTATTCTAACATATTTGACGATATTATTCAATAAAAGCTCGACCGCTCCGGGCACTCTTTTACCCATCGAGCATAATCAGCGAAAACATATCAAACATACGTACTCTTAAACAAATTCGTATGTTTTTGCTTAATAATCACGGTATTTAGCCCAAAAACCTCGTTTCAGGTAAAAAATCACCTATAGTAAATTTTTGACTTGAATAACATAATATTTCAGTTAATATGAATAATTTCACGAATTTTGACGAAATTAAGTATAGTATACAATTGGATAATTTCAGGGGAATTGAAAGGGTGCTTTTTTTATGCTGAGAGTAAAATCGCGGGCAGGTGAATCAGTTCAACAAATGATGAAGCGGTTCAAGAAACTATGCGAAAAAGAGGGTTTGATTAGGGACATGAAACGCAATGCCTACTATGAAAAACCTTCGGTGAAGAACCGCCGACGCATAAGAAAGGCCCAGCGTACATCAAGGATAATGAGTTCCTGATATAATTCTGTACTTTAAGCATAATCATCAGTTCCTAATCATTCTCTCGGCCAAAAAACCATATCCTCATCATACCAACTCCTGCCTTTACCTTTTCTACCTCGATCCCCACCTGAGATGCCGCCATCATCCGTGAAATTAGGCCCAACACTATAAAGAATAAAATCCTCATCGGTTCTTCTGTAAACAATCGGTTTATCACTGTAAGCATCCATTGGAAGTTTCTTAAGATAGCCCGCAGTTACCAGTTCATTTAGATTTTCAGGCAAATGGCCTGTATCCTGCTTAAATCTCAATATCGCTACTATTGCCAAAGCAGCATTTACATCCGTAGGCAGCCGATGACTCTGTTCAAAAATTCCCCAATAATAAGGGGTCAGTATCTCAAGAAACAAATTGCCCTTAATGATTTTCATAGTTTCTTCTTTTATATCCATCTGCCCAACGTGCAGTTGAGCGGGACTCCTGTGGGATACTTTCTCCCAGAAATCAAATAAGCGCTCGACTGTCTCTTTTGTTTGCTGTTTATCAGGCTGGGTAAACAAAACTTTTACAACAAACGATAAAGAAGCTGCATCTTCATATCCCCCTCTCATATCAAATAAGCCTTGAAGATACAGGTGGGACCAACCAAAACACGATAAAGAATCTTCATCTTCATAACCCAGCATCCTAATTATCCCAAACAACCTTTGAAGATACAGGTGGGACCACCCAAAACGGCCTTGGGTAAAGCATCTCTGGATCTGGTCATATATACCCAATTTTTCCACCTCTAAATCTAACACGAAGTCTTCATTGGTTACAATTTGTTCAAATTCTTTTTGCAGTGTAGCTAATATGCTCGCATCTATCTCGTACTCGCTAAGGACACCACGCAATGCTCCAACAGCCACAGCTTCGATTGCCATTCCATACAACTGTTCAACAATGGTCCCTGCTTGTTTTATATGCTGACCAAAACGATAGCACGTCTTTATGTCCTCAAAGGCGTCTTTGTATTGGCCGGATTGAGCCCTAAGCTGTGCCCGCCATCGTAAACAAAAGGTCAATTTGCGAAACTCTGAAAGGTTAGGCAGAAGAATACCCATCATTCCAAATTCTTCTTTCTCGTTGCTATACTTTTGCCAATAAAATGGTTTTTTTGTGCCTGCAACGACGAGTTCCAAAGCATCTTTGTTATCAACCAAACATCTTTCTATAAGCTGTATGCGTTCAGCAGTAGCTTCCTCGTACTTTGTCTCCAAAAGCCTGCAAATATCATCAGGTAATTCAGCACATAGGTCAGCGGCCTTTTTGTATGAAGCGGCGGCGTTTAAGCTCTCATCCGCTACAGGACGAACCATGCGGTTAAGCTCAGCGACATAATCAATAGTTACAACCGGCCGGCCCATAAAGAACCAGACAACATAGAGAATAAAGCAAAGGATTAGAACGCCGATGGTCTGAAAAGTCCTTGCTACGACTGTTCGCCAAAGCGGCCGACAGCGCCTCTTGGCCCGGCGGAGCAAAACGGCAAGCAGCTTCGCATCGCCAAAATCAGCTATCAACTGTCGCGCTTCTTGCTCTTTTTCCTCTTCGTTTTGGCAGTCTTTAAGCGCATCCTCGAAATGACCAATCAGTTCCGCTTGAACCTCCAGCCGAACCTTCCTGCGATAAAGCATTTTCCTGATGACAAGTTTTATAAACTCAACAGCACAAGCAGGAAGGCTCGCGAAATCCTCTTTTTCTTTTCGCTTTGCCATAATAGAGACCTCCACATCTAATTATTTCTAAGCAGGAGAAAGTGCCCCGCCGAAGACAATGTCCAGACCCGTCGTCAATTCCTTTAGCTGCTCTTTTTGCCTCGATAACTCAATTTTACCATTGCCGGTGATTGAGTAATATCTGCGCTGCCTGCCGGTCTCGGCCTTTTCCCATTCTCCCTGGATGAGCTTTTTGGCCTCGAGATTGTACAGCAGCGGATATAGTGTTCCCTTACCGAGCGAAAGAACATTGTTGCTTCTCTGCTCAATCGCCCGGCTTAGCTGGTAACCATACATCGGTCCGCGGGAGAGAACCTCCAATACCACTACCGGCGCAATGCCTTTCAATAATTGACTTTCGAACTTCATAAAAATCTCCTTTTTTAACCGCTAATCTTTTAAAATTACTTTGCTATACATATTATGCCATACATACTATGCTATGTCAACTATAATCTTATGATTTTTTTGAATTGCGCAATTAATAACGTCCTGACAATTATCACATCCTGACAATTATCGGTCCCAACAAGCAAAAGAGACTGCTATCCAAGTCAAAATATTTTTGAATTATCTTATGTATCTTTCTAAAAATGATGAATGCAATCCCTTTCAAGTACAGAGGTTATGAATCAAGAAAGATTTTTTTTTAATGAAAAATTCAAAAATCAGATTTTTATCTTGACATTAAAATGGGTAATGTGATATAAGGGTAATTGGATAAAAAAGGTGATTAGGGGATTATGGCCAACCTTCCAGCGGAGGAGGGGAGAGCCAATTTCCTGAAAAATCGTTAGAGATACGCTCTGAATGCGGTCAGAGTTTGGAGTGTGTTGAAAACTATCACCATAATGTTATTTGTTCTTTTTTGGCTCGTAGCCAAAAAAAATTATTCTTCGATTTTTGAAGAAGGAGGAGTAGATGATGTGTAAAAAGTATTTTGTTTTATTGTTAGTTCTGGCGTTCGCGATGAATGCATCGGCTGGGATTATCTATGTCGATGCAACTCATGGTGATACAGGTAACACTGTAATAGCCTTTGGTGGAACGTTTAATCCGACGGATGACGGCAGTGGCAGCGATAACCTTTGGCGCCTCCGAGCATTTGGAAATGATGCGACGATATACGAGTCCGGCGGTCAATACGGCGACGAAGCCAACCCGGAAGATTGCCCGATGCTGCTGACGACAGTCCAAGCACCTGAATTGGCAGAAGGCCAGTACTACAACGTATACGCCTACTTCTGGAGCGACACCAGTTCGTGGCGTATGTCGGCCATACAGGCCAAGGATTTGCCTCTATTCATCTTCAACCCTGATGGAGTGGAAATAGAGGGATATACGGCGCCTGCAGCGGCTTTCATGGGTGACTTTGAGTTCCCTATTCCGATGTTGAGCGAAGGTAATCGAAATCTGTATCAGATAAACCTCGGCACCACGACGAACCCGTTGATCCAGATATTAATCGACGACGACGAGGCAACCATAAGTCATAACAACCGCACCTGGTACGATGGTGTCGGCTATGAGCTCGTCCCCGAGCCGGCGACAATCGCTCTGTTAGGTCTTGGTGGCTTGGCTTTGATTCGTAAACGTAAATAAGCTGTAACCAGCTAACTACAAGAAGTATTAGTTTAGTTGGATAACGACTTGACGCTTAGTCGTTTACCGTGCTGTGTTTGTCGGCACGGGTAGTGCTGTCGGTATATAAACACCACAGCGAGATAAGCGATTAATACCAATACAGGTATTATAGTTATAGAATGTGCGCTGAGACGGTCTCCGTGCTGGAGCTTTCAGCACGGAGAGCGCTAGTGTTATGTTTATGCGCATAGAAATCTCTTCGTTTACCTGTCTTCATCTACCCTCTTATGTAAACACTTACCTGTTGTGAGAAATTCTCAAGTTTTTCTTGAATTAACGGCTTGTAATATGTCATATATAGATTTTTTATTACTATTAAGACAACAATAATATGAGATTCAAAGCAATCTTATTCGACCTTGACGGCACGTTGCTCGATACGCTCATCGACCTTGCGAACTCGATGAACGCAGCCCTTGCCCGGCTTGGTTTCCCGACGCATCCGGTTGATGCTTATCGTTTTTTTGTCGGCGATAGTGTGAAAACCGAGGCCCGGCGGGCCATGCCGGCCGAACACGTGAACAATGAAACTGTAAGTAAATGCCTTGCTCTGGCGAGAGAAGAATATGCCAAATGCTGGGCGAATAACACAAAACCATACCCCGGCATACCGGAACTCTTAACAGAGCTGGAAAAACTCGGCTTGCCCAAAGCAGTTCTGTCAAACAAACCCGATGATTTTACAAAACTCAATGTGGAAAAGCTCCTCGGCGACTGGTCTTTCAAGTCGGTAATCGGGCTAAGACCATCGGCCCTTAAAAAACCCAACCCCGCCTCTGCTCTGGAAATTGCAGATGAGCTGAAAGTACCTCCCAGTCGATTTATCTACCTCGGGGACACAGATACAGATATGCAAACGGCTGTCGCAGCCGGTATGTACCCGGTCGGCGCTCTTTGGGGTTTTCGAACCAAAGAAGAACTGCTCGAAAGCGGCGCAAAGACCCTCGTGCAGCATCCACTCGATGTTCTCGAACTTCTTGAAATTCAACAATAATCAATTATCTCAACGACCAGTCATACGGGCAGCAGTACAGCCATTCATCGACGAACCGGCTTAAATCCTCAAGGTCGACGTCACCATCGCCGTCGAGGTCGGCATCCAGCTCACTCCCGCTCTCAAGCCAGTTATCTGCGAATCTTGCATAATCATCGAAGTTTACCATACACAACGGCCCGCCCGGCCAAAAGCCGCCGAGCAGTTCATAGCTGCCGCCGGCCGAATAGGCGGCATCCGGCTGACCGATTGTGCCGCTAAGTATAAATTTCCCGCCGCTGCTCGTCCCGCCGCCACCGTCTATCGTGTGCCACGGCTGAATATAACTTCCGCCGGACCGGCCGAACGCTGATACACTCAATAGAATACACATCGCCGGAAAAACAAAAATGCCCCTTCGCACAAATGTCTTTACATTAACCTCTTTCATTGCTGCACCTCCTTGGCTGCCGGTAATTGTAGTTGTTCGATTCTTTCTTCAAGGCCATCAAGTCTTTGCTTCAACAGCTCATTTTCCTCAAGGGCGGTCTGTAGAACCTCGATTTTCTGCTGCTGCTCTTTGACCGCCTCGACCAGCAGTGCCACAAGCCGAGCATAGTCGAGTGAGCTGGCGTATCCGCTGTCCTCTTCATAGCCGACCACCTCAGGAACAACCTCTGCCACCTCTTCTGCTATCAGGCCGATATCATGTTTGCCGTTCGATTTCCAGTCAAAATAGACCCCCCTTAATCCCTGCACCTTCTCCAGTGCATCTTCGATTGGCTGGATATTTGTCTTCCATCTTTTGGAGCTGTATGTCACCCAGGCGTTTGCCTGACCTTTCCCGCCTGCGTCGGCAGTGTTTGGCAGTTGCAGTCGATAATTCAGTGTCTTTGTTCCGAGTCCGACCCTGCCGGTTGAAAAATCACCATATATCAAAACATTTGCGTCGGCCGCGTTGTTGGCGATGTACAGCTTATTTGAACCTGTTCCAAAGTAGCCGGCATGGTGACCAATAAAGACATTGCCAATACCTGTGGTGTTTTGGTAGCCTGCCTCAAATCCTAAGAATGTGTTGTCAGCACCTGTAGTATTCGAGCAACCCGCATTATATCCTAAGAATGTGTTGAAAGGGCCTGTTGTGTTGCCAAAGCCTGCCTGGCATCCTAAAAATGTATTGCAACCACCTACAGTGTTGGAGTAGCCTGCCTGGTGTCCTAAGAATGTATTCTCACTGCCTGTGTTGTTGTAGCCCGCCTGTTTTCCTGAGAATGTATTCTCACTGCCTGTGTTGCTGTAGCCCGCCTGGTATCCTGAGAAAGTGTTGTAAGCTCCTTCTGTATTGGAGTAGCCCGCCTGGTATCCTGAAAATGTGTTGCCGCTGCCTGTGGTATTGGAGCGGCCCGTCCAATATCCCGAAAATGTGTTGCCGCCGCCTGTAGTGTTGGAATAGCCCGCCTGGTATCCTGAGAACGCGTTCCAGCTGCCCGTTGTATTGGAGTAGCCCGCCTCGTATCCTGAGAATATGTTATAACTGCCCGCATTGGAGTAGCCCGCCTGGTATCCCAGAAAAGTATCG
>CAZUTR010000099.1:0-8327 GCA_964623545.1 uncultured Pirellulales bacterium
AATTGCGAGATATTTTGAGTCTTATAATCGTTCATCAATAAGACAATTGGATAAAGCGGAATGAAAAACTTCGAAAAATTGTTTGTTAGATTAATGAAATATTCTTTTCTCGTTTCGGCAATATTTTTGACTACAAAATGCCTCTTTGCTGAGATTTTATGGCAGAAGGAATATAACTGTGGGGATAGCAGGAGTTGTTCACCGGGGGCTGTTGTGGTTGATAATGTAGGTAACAAGTTACTGCTGCTGGGGACTTCATTTGAGGTAGTTGACCAAAGTGAGGGCAAGTTTTTTCTTTGGCAAATCGATTTGAACAATGGGAGTATAACATCCAGCACGTACATTAAGGATGTTCCAATAGAATTGAGATCGAATGTTGACATGGGAGACTTGATTATAAAAGGTATTTCGATTTCAAATGGTTCCGACATTTTCGCTGTGGGGCATTTTGATTCCGAAGAGAGCTTGTCATTTATAAAGATGAATTTACAGGGACAAATTGTTTATAGTACTTTAGTCGAAGGTGATGTCGAAGAGCGAGAGATTATCATAAGGATGTTTGGCCTTGATAATGATTCTTTTGTTCTGATTGGTCAGAAGTCCTCTGGATTAGGTATGATTACAAAGCTGGACTTGTCTGGTAGTACGTTATGGAAGAAAACATATACAAGAGGCGATGTGAACATTTTCACTGGTGGTGTGGGTTTCGGTAGTGAAGGGGGGGGGTAGTGGTGGCTAGCTGTGCAGGTAGTCAAAATGAATTCCCGACTTCTGATGTATGGCTATTTAAGTGTGATGGGCAAGGAAATATATTAACAGAGAAATCATTTGGTGGAAGTTGTTTCCCTAAGGAGGGAGCTGAGGTATGTAAGCTAACTTCAGGAGATTTTGTCGTCGTGTACAACAAGAGTGCAAGTATAGGTTCGACTGATTTCTGGGTTAAGGGGTTTAGCACCGCTTTAGAGCCGCTTTGGGAGAAACAGGTTTTCACTTCGCAGCAATTCGCTGGGCCTTTTAGAATAAAGGCAATACCTGTCGCGAATGGTGGTTTTGTGGTGGCAGGCTGCAAGGGCTATGATGACCTTGTTTTTTATAAATTCGACAAGGACGGAAACCAGTTGGATAGTACCACTGTGGACGATGTAACATTTGTTGGTAATCTGCATCTGGAGTGTACCGATGATAGGGTCGTTACTGTTTCTCAAACTAGCTCAATAAATGGTCCTAGTCTGGTGGAAATCATCGCCATCGACCTTTAGGAAATAAAAGTAAAGGTAAGTTATTTTAAAAAAGGCATTATTTAAAAATTAGCGGCGATTTTACCCACTTTTCAGCACATAAACTGACCAGTCGAATGCTCTTTGACAAGTTCAGGTGAGTTTTTTTGCCTTTTTGTTATTATTGTTTACAGCGAATTCTTTTATGTTTGCGTGTACGCCTCATGATTGCGAGCCGTGTACGGAATGGTGCAAAGTTCATAAGAGGTGTGAGCCGGTAAATCCCTGTGCGTGTAATTGTGTGGAGTGCAAGAGTAAAAGTCAGGCCCAGTATGGCTGCATGGAAGAATGGGGAGATTACTGCTGTGCATCGAAATGCGGCTCAAACGAGCGCTGCTGTCAAGCCTCTCCGTGCAGTAAAGAAGAATGCTGCCCATGGGGCAGGGACTGTTGTGACGGTGATTGTGAGCCGATATGTTCTGACGGCCCATACCCAGCAACTTATTGTCATTGCTCTTCAGATGGAGGCGGCTGGCAAGAGTGTTCTGCGCTGAAGGTATATCATACCTGTCTCTGCAGCGGAAATTGCATTGAGACCAACAAGATAGCATTAGGCACGGGTGCATCATACAGTAAAAAACGCATAGCCGCTGATAGAAGGTGCAACGGAGCACCTTATTGCTGGGTCGAGGGCTTTGAAGGTGTTGAAAGTAGTTATATAGACGACATTCAGTGCCTTGTAGTATATTATGGATGTGATTAATTTTATGAAAGGGAACTATTATGCGTAGAATATTTTTGAGAAGCGTCTTTATCTGCTTATTATCAGGTTCTGCTGCGTTTAGCGAAGATAGCAACGATATGCTTGAATATATTCTAGTTGGAATATCAGAAAACTCACGGCTCATTAAGAACATCTCTTTCGATTACTCGATTGACTACCGGTTATCCGACCTTTGGAAAGCCAAAAAACTTGAGTCGATGCGAAAACAATTGGAAGAAAGGGGCTTGTCTGAACAATCTCTGCGTTTTCCTTATATTGAGAACACAATGCGGACAGGTAATTTTATCAGAGAAGCAGACGCATTTAAGATAACTAACAAAATCGCAGCGAGTGCAGACGAAAAGGTCTTCATAGACGAGTCAATCATTTCAGATGGAACAAAAGTAACAAAACTTGACAAAACGAATAATACAGCGATTGTTTCCTATGCAGATGGGTATAGAAATGCAGACATAAGCTTCTTCCCGGATAAATTCCAAAACCTGTTTTTAGGTGGTAAAACACTACAAGAGGTTTCCAAGTCCGACAACGTTACTATTGCCTCTTTAGGGAAGCAAATATACGAGGGGATAGAATGCGAAGTGCTGGAGACAACTGATTTTTTTATGACACCAGAGGGCGTCAAGGATTTCACTAAAGATAGGGTTTGGATTGCCCCGGACAACGGTTTTTTGATTAAACATGGTATTTCTTTTGATGTTGACCCCAACAAACCAATAAACAGCATAACGACAGAATTCAAAGAAGTTTCAGCCGGAATTTGGTATTACTCTAAAATTTTGTTTGAATCCTTTCCGTCTGGAGATACGAAACCAGATGTTACCAAGTGTCTTACGATAAGTAACATTAAAGTTAACCAAGCCTTACAGAAAGAAACTTTTGTGCCGGATTTGACGACTATCCAAAGCGTAACAGACGAAACTCAATAGTGTACGGGTCTGGTTTGGGATAGTTTTACTGCCGCGAATCTGATAAAACTTGCTGCGATGGTAACGAAAGCAGTGATTGCCGCGATAGGGTAGAGAGTATTATCGTAAGAGTGATTGGTCCATACCTTTGCAATATTATAAACTAACCAGCCGTTTGTTCTTTGACACCCTGCTTGAGCAGGGCATGCTATAAAACGGGAGGAATGTTTGTCTTTAAGTTGTCAGGAAGCCATGTCGATACTGACTGGTGGTTTAGTCTCGGCAGCTTTAGTGGTTTGGCAAAAGCTGCTGAGGGACAGCTCATAAACTAAAATGGGGGTTTGCAGCAGAGAAAACCCAAAGTTCCAGGAAAGAGCCCAAAAGCGAAGATAAGTGTTTGTAAGTTCGAAAATCATTGCGGAATGGAAAAGCAAGACCCGATAATATCATTTCTCATAGAAGAAAATATCATCGATGAGGGAACTGTTAAGAGGGTGCTCGGCGAGCAGCAGCGAAGCGGACAAAGTCTGATAAACATTCTCCGTCAGCAGGGCATACTCAATGAGGAGCAGCTTACCAGGGTTGTTGCCGCTACCAACAAGATAGAGTTTATTAACCTGTCACCCGATATGGTTGACTCGATGGTTTCCCACCTTTTGTCCTATGATATGGTCAGCCGACACAACGTGATTCCGGTTAAGCAGGAAGGGCGGAACCTTACGGTGGCGATGAGCTCTCCTTTGAATCTGCCTGTCCGAGACGAGATTGAGGCAAAGACAGGATACAAGGTTATTCCGGTTGCGGCCACGCCCAGCGCTATAAAACAGGCGATACATTATCACTTCAGCGTCCAGGATGTCACCAAGCAGACGATAGTGTCGATGCGGTTGAAGGAGGATACCGGCGGCGGTCTGAGCCAGGAAGCGGATGAACTGCTTGAAAAGAAGTTCGCCAAGGGAGCCGAGAAATTAGCGGAAGTTGCGGAGACGCCTATAACGAAACTGGTTTCTTCGATGATAGACGGTGCTATTGACGCACGGGCGAGCGACATACATATTGAGCCGCAGGAAACTGAGATGAGGGTGCGCTATCGGGTAGACGGCCTTTTACGCGATGCAATTTCTGTTCCCCCATCGGCGCAGCTTGAGGTGATATCGCATATCAAGATTTCGGCGGATATGGATATTTCCGAGCGAAGGGCACCTCAGGACGGACATATGACGGTTCGGCGTGAGGGCAAAGAATATGATTTGAGGGTTGCATCTTTGCCTGCTTCCGGTGGGGAAAAAATAGTAATCAGAATCCTTGATAAGAGCGTGAACAAATGGTCACTCGATACTATTGTGACGAATCCTGATGACAACCAGAAGATGCGGCAGCTCGCTGCGAATCCATACGGTATGGTTCTTCTAACCGGTCCGACCGGAAGCGGTAAAACGACTACACTGTACGCGATTCTTCGGCTGCTTAACACGCCTGAGAAGAATATTGTTACAGTCGAGGACCCGGTCGAATATCGAATCGACGGCATTACCCAGGTTCAAGTTCGGCCGGCCGCAGGCGTAACCTTCGCGTCATCGCTGCGAAGCATTGTCCGACAGGACCCGGACATTATCCTGGTCGGTGAAATCCGTGATTACGAAACGGCTGAAATTGCTGTCAGTGCCGCTCTGACGGGACATCTGGTATTAAGCACGCTGCACACCAACGAGGCAGCCGGTGCGATATCACGTCTAATTAACCTCGGTGTTCAGCCGTTCCTCGTTGCTTCTGCACTTTTGGGAGCAGTGGCTCAACGTCTTATAAGAACGTCCTGTTCCGGCTGCAAACAGAGCTATCATCCGTCTGGTGAGGAAGTGACCACTGTGTTCGGCAAAGAAACAGCTAAGAAGAAAATAAAGCTTTACCGGGGAACCGGATGTAATGGGTGCTATCAGTCGGGGTATCGGGGAAGAAAAAGCATTTACGAGATACTCAGCATCTCTTCGGAAATAAGAAAAATGATTGTCGAGGGTAGCAGTGATGAAAAGATTAGACGACAGGCCGTCAAGGAAGGTATGAGAAGCCTAAAGAAAAGCGCTATTGATGAGGTTGTCAATGGCGCAACAACAACGGAAGAGTTAATACGAGTAGTTGATGTAGGCAGAGAATAATGGCTGTATATCAGTATCTGGCGAAAGACGAAACCGGCAAAAAGTTCACCGGCACGTATGATTACGTTGATAATGTCGATATGCTCCGTGGCGAGTTGGCCAAAATGGGCTATTCGCTCTTAAAGGCGCGACGCAAAAAAGCAGCAACAAGAAAATATCACAGGATTAAACAGGACGAAGTGGTTGGCTTTGCGTATGAGTTTTCGGGGATGTACTCGGCGGGGGTTTCTATCTCAACATGCCTGGAGACGTTGGAGCTGCAGACACCAAACACGGCCTTTAGGGAAGTAATTGCGGATATCAGACAAAGCGTTGAGACGGGGTCGAGCTTGAAGGATGCATTTGCAAAATACAGAAAACTATTTTCGGATTTTCTTTTAGGGATGCTCGAAGCAGGGGAGAAGGGCGGTAAACTGGGAACAACGCTCGAAATGAGCGCAAAGTTCCTGGAAAATCGAGCCACACTAAGACGAAAGATCAAATCCGCCTTTGCTTATCCGCTTATAGTGACGGTTATGTGCCTTGTAGTTGTTACTCTTCTTTTGATTTTTGTTGTCCCTGTCTTCTCGAAGATATACAAACAACTGCATGTTTCATTACCCGGCCCGACCCAAATGCTTATAGTTCTCAGCCATCTCGTCCTAAGCTGGTGGTGGGCAATTATTATTGCAGGGATCGGAATAGTCTTTACGTTTAAAAGGTTAGTGAAGAACCCACAGGTTAAAATGTGGTGGGACACCTTCAAGCTGAATATGCCAATCTTCTCCAAGCTAAATCGAATGGTCGTTGCCTCACATTATATGCGAACCATTGCACTGTTGAATTCTGTGGGAGTATCTCTTTTGGAAGCCTTGGATATGGCAAGTTTAGTTGCTAATAACAGCAGAATAGAAGAAATTTCCAAAGAGCTGAAGAAAGCGATTAAATCCGGCAGTTCTGTTGCTCAGGCCCTGGAAAAGACCGATATTTTCCCTCCGATGTTCACACAATTGGCTGTTTCAGGAGAGCAGGCTGGTGTGCTATCGGAGATGCTGAACAAAGGCGCCGATTTTCTTGATAAAGATATAGACCGTACGATAAACGCTCTACTTGTCAAGCTTGAGCCGATTCTGACGCTTATTATGGGAATTATAGTCGGGTTAATACTGATGGCGGTATATTTGCCGATGTTTGATTACATGAGTCATTTAAAGTAAAGAGGTGGTCTCCCGCTTGGGCAAGATGTCTCGTAAGAATTGTGAAAAATCAGATAAAAATTTTATTACTCGTTTGGTTGTTGCTGTTTTTTTTAGAATACTATGTAGTAGAGAATACTTAGTTAATACGGACAGATTGCTTCCGATAAAATATGTCTTGCTGTAAAGATAAGGGGGCGAAGTAAAGTGGTTTTTTTATCTGCTACAGGTTAAGCTCGCAGCATTTTGTGCCGAATAGCTAAGCGGTATCAATCGATATGGGGTGTATATAGTACTTTATTGTCAGATATTAAACCAAGAAGACAAAAATCTATATTAGAATAGGAGAAAATTATGGGGACCAGAAAAGGTTTTACACTTATCGAATTATTGATTGTGGTCTTAATCCTCGGGGCACTGGCGGCGATTGCCATTCCGAGAATTGCAGCAAGCACAACGACCGCCGAGGCGAACGCCTGTGCAACCAACATTGACATAATGAACTCGCAGCTCGAGATGTACCGTGCAAACACCGGTTCTTATCCTGGCACTCTGACTATTTTGGTTGAGGATGCCAATTATTTCCCTGATGACCTGCCGGTGTGTCCGGGTGATGGCGTCTACTCGATGACAGGCGACCCCCCGAGGGTTTCCTGTAGTGTGCATGGCGACTGATTAAGAGCGGTCGTTTAACGTAATTTCAAGAATAAAAGACGGGGATGGTTGCAGACAAATGTGGCCATCCTCTATAAGTTTTTACAGGGCCCGGACATGTCCAGGCAGAAAAGAGCATTCACACTTGTAGAGTTGATTCTAACCGTTCTGTTTATCGGCATTTTTGCATTTATTGCGGTGCCGAAACTTAATTTTGCTGCTCTGTATCGTCAGCAGGCGGACACTGTCGCCAGAAAAATTATTACCGACCTTCGCCGAACAAGGTCTCTGGCAATCTCCAACGCAGCGGATAATACCGCCGGGTTCCGCTTGCAAATGAACGGTTCCACAACATACAGCAGCTATCGGATAGTGGATGCCAACTCCGGGTCTGTCGAGGACTCTCACACTATCGATTCGTCAATTAACTGCGCAGGGGGCAGCACCTTCGAATTCGGCTATCTTGGGAATCTGAAAACCGGTAGTGATACTCAGCTTACTGTCTCCGCCAGTGGCAAAACTTTTACAATTACAATCATCCCTGCGACAGGAACAGTAAAGTGCACCGAAAGCGAATCTTAAGAATCGAAGAGCTAAGTGAGCGATGAGATGCGATATTCGAGATATAAAACAAGGTACAAGGGACTGACTCTGACCGAGGTTGTTATGGCATCTGCCTTGCTGCTTGTTGCGCTTGTCCCGATTTTAAAGGGGCTGACCACTGCTAGTCTCGACACATCAACTATTGAGTACAGAACAAAAAGTCTTGTACTCGCTCAGGCCAAACTTGATAAAATAAAAGCGCACTCGATTTATCACTTTACCGACTCATTTGCAGAAGAGGATGTGTCACTTGACGGCTCGTATTTGTGTAATGTAGCAGACGATTCCGGTGACCCTCTTAAGACAATAACTGTATCGGTAGGTTGCGACACTGACGGTGACAGCTCCCTGGATACAGGCGAGGTCCAAGTAACTTTAGCTACTCTTCTTGCGAGAAGGTGGCCTGATTAGCGTTTCACTCCAGGCTGTTCTAATACAGCATTTCTCACTAATGGATAGATATTATTCCATCACCCCGAATGGCTGAAGCCGGCGCTTTATGAGCTTATAGGACCTGTTCTCCGGCAGGCAGATTTACTTTTAGCAGCGGCCTCTATTACCCGATAAAAATAGGCACACCTGCTGGAATAGCCCAATTAATCGGGACTTTCTAATTGTTAATTCAATCGCCCGATAATTCAAATCCCGACAAACTGTCCCTGTGTTTTATGCCGAAAAAACAATATATGATGGGGGGTCTCTGATTGTATGAGACCGCAATTTATATTCCCCGATATTTTAGCAAAAATTATGCGTTGAAGAAGATGGAGCACGGAGAACAACAACATATATCTTATGCGCATCGAGCATCTCGTTCTCGCCCATTTGGAAGG
>CAZUTR010000100.1:0-8320 GCA_964623545.1 uncultured Pirellulales bacterium
CGTGCAGTAAAGAAGAATGCTGCCCATGGGGCAGGGACTGTTGTGACGGTGATTGCTGTCCCACAGGTAAGATCTGTTGCGGCGATGAGTGTTGCCTTGAGGCCCGGTGCTGTTACGGCAACTGTTGCAATCCTCCGTGCTGCGATAGTTTCGAGTGTGAATATTGCGGCGCTGTCTGCAAGCCATGCCTTCGCACGGTTGCTACCTACGCAGAATTGCAGCAATGTTCAAATGTAGTCGATAACCCAAGTAGCTCACCAATAGCAAACGGGTGCTCGGCTCCTCTGGAAAATGGGAATAACCCAGCAGGATGTACATATTCAAGTTTTCTTGATTCTTGTAATACACATGATTTATGTTATTGCGACTGTAGTAAGACTCAATCTACATGTGATAGTGCTTTCAATTCTAACTTGGAAACTGTATGCACTTCTGATGATAACGTTGCTGACGGCTGCTATTACCCTTGTAATAGTTGGAAAAATGTCTATCATATGGCAGTTATGGGAGCTGGGCAATCCCGTTATGAAGACGCTCAAGTGGATGAATGTGCTTGTTGCGATTGTTAGGGGAAATAAAATGATATTCAATACCATCCATTGTAGACATTCATAAGAGAGGTGTAAAATATTTTTTACTCTTTAAAACTAAATGTAAGGAGAAAATCGTGAAAACATTTGCATTATCAATAAAGATCGTTGTTTTAATTCTATTTGGATTCGCAAACACGAATTACGTTGTAGCAGAAAGCAACACCCAACCTTTAAAAGTATTATGGCAGAAAGAATATTCGGTTGGCGACAATATTACGTGTGCTCCGCACATGGCGACATTTTGCAGAAAAACTAACAGGATAGTAGTATTAGGCAGTTCGTTTCTTCCTGTAGATCCTAACTTTCGTGGTAAGGTGTGGCTTTGGGAAATCGCACCAGATGGTACAAAAATCAAAGAGAAAGTGCTTAAAGAAGGTACTAGGAAGGAATGCTCGGCAATAGGAGATTTGTGGCCGACCAGAGGTTTGAAAATATCTGAAAATGGAGATGTTTTTATGGTTGGGAGTTTTGGGAAGATACCCGCGCAAGGTATGTCTCTTATGCAGGTTGACAGGGAAGGAGCAGAGAAGAAAACTAAGTTAATTGCGGAGAAGAATCAGGGGGAAGATGACATCCTAATCCTGAAAATGGCAAATCTTCCCGATGATAATATACTATTAATCGGTAAGGATGCTCAAGGGAATGGTCTGATTATTAAAGTCAATTCGCAGGGTGATAGACTCTGGAAAAAAACATACAAATTTGGAAAAAACAACATTTTTACCGATGGCATTCCACTAGGGGAAACAGGGAAATTTTTGATAGTCGGATTATCTTTTTTTATGGGCGAAGACACAGATATTACTACCACAACGCATAACATTTGTATTATAAAGTGTGATGCCGAAGGACAAATATTATCACAGAAGATGTTTACCGGAGGTACCCTTAATCCCTATGCGTATCCTCAGGTGTGCCGACTTGATTCGGGTAATTTTGTAGTAGTCTATAATAAAAGTGAGACCATGAAATCTGATGATCGTTGGTTCGGGATATTTACACCAACATTGGAGTTGTTAAAAGAAAGTCAAATAAATAAATCAGTTAATACGTTAGTATTTTCTGGAATCGAAAGTATTTCAGGAGGTGGTTTTATTGTTGCGAATTGGTTGGAACCATCCAATTTAATAATACATCAGTATAATGAGGAGGGTAATGAGGTAGGAAATGCTTCGGTAGGCGAAACAACAGTGTTTGGTAGCTTTAATGTTAATATTGTATGTACAGACGATAAAGGATTTGTTGTTTTGTGTGGTCCTTTTCAGGGCACTATTACTAAAGCTAAGGTCATCGCTTTTGAACTCAAGTAGTCAGGTTTTACTTTGAAACGGAACATAGCATCAATAAGGCTTTTGTCTTTTGTTTTGCTAATGTTTTGGAGTGCGAGCCGTGTCAGAAATGGGATTGGAAATGGGAAGGAGGGAAAAGAGTGTGGAAGTGCCTGCCTGAGATTCCCTGCGAGTGTGGGTGTCAGGAATGCAAGTATCATTCGCTGGAGGTCCTGTGTGGATGGTATAGAAATGGTAGTGAATGGCGGAGTCATTACTGCTGTGCATCGAAATGCGGCTCGAACCAGCGCTGCTGTCTCGCCTCTCCGTGCAGTAAAGAAGAATGCTGCGAATTTGGCAGGGCCTGTTGTGATGGGGACTGCTGTCCCACAGGTAAGATCTGTTGCGGCGATGAGTGTTGCCTTGAGGCCCGGTGCTGTTACGGCAACTGTTGCAATCCTCCGTGCTGCGATAGTTTCGAGTGTGAATATTGCGGCGCTGTCTGCAAGCCATGCCTTCGCACGGTTGCTACCTACGCAGAATTGCAGCAATGTTCAAATGTAGTCGACAACCCGAATGCTGAACCGCAGCCGAATGGATGTGGCCCAGAGGGTTGGGGATATATGGTTCCGGATAATCCAACGGGATGTGAGGATACAAGTTTTCTTGATTCATGTAATGAACACGATTCATGTTACGGAACATGTGGCAGTAATAAGGACACTTGTGATAGCAACCATTTAGGAAATGTAGACCCACCGACTGGAATGTTAGGTATATGTGTGCAGAGCAGTTGTGCGCCTGCGTGTTTCTTTTATGCCCAAGCGTATTATAGTGCTGTTCATAATTATGGGGATCCGGCCTATGAATCTGCACAGGTAAGTGCATGTGCTTGTTGTGATTGCTAGTAAAAAACTTGGTGTATTAATCAAAGTTAGGAGTTTTATTATGAGACTTTTTAAGAGTTCAACGATAATGTTGGTAGCATGCTTTTGTGTATTGATTTCGAATGGATTAAATGCGAAGATAGTATGGGACAAAAATTTGGTATTGGATGCAAACACAAATTCTGCTCCGCTTGCTTCCTGTCTAAACAAGGACGGCAATGGCGTAATTGTAATGACAGTTGAGTGTCCCAAAGGTTACTTTCCTACACAGGGTGACAGTATACTGTGGGAAATAGAAGCCGATGGAAAGGCAACTCGCATTTCACCAAAGAATATCGATGGGAGTGTAGTTCAAACAAACGCTAATCCTGTTGGACCCGGTTGTGCAATAGCCAGTGATAATCTTGGCAATCTCTTAACAATAGGTGTATTAAGCGGACAAAAAGATGGACAGAAAGTTGCAATTATTTCACAAGCTAAAAGAGCGGAAAAGACCATGTCCCCGCGCGACTACATAGAAAGCCACTCCATAAAAAAGCTGATATCATTGCAGGATAATACGTTTGCGTTGGCTGGAGACAGAAACAGTGATGGTTTGTTCCTGCGGATTGACAGTCAGGGAAGGATAATACAGGAGAAACTGTTTGATATGGGATACCTCGAAATGTTCACTGGTGTTGATCGGCTAAAACCCGACAATCTAAGTTTGGCTGTAGTTGGTACATCGGCCAGGATTTCCGTTAAAAATCCTGCTGAAAGTTCGGCAGAAAATTTCATTTTAATATATGATTCCAGCCAGAGAATAGTCCATGAGGATTATTTTATAGAAGGGATACCTGGATTATTGTTCCCAAGAGTATGTTGTCTTAACAATGGTAATGTAATAGTATTGTACAGGAAAAAAAATGAGGATACCAAGACAAGAATATGGGCACGATGTTATACACAAGAATTGAAACTTCTCTGGGAAAAGGAAATATTTGCTGCAGATAGAACACCGTTTGCTTTTGATGTAACATCGTGCACCTCAGGTGGTTTTGTAGTAGGGATAGTTCTACAAATAGATGGTTTGGAGTTTCATTTTTTAAATGAGGATGGCACAAAAACTGGCTACACACTGTATAAAGGCATGGTTGGCATGGCCAGTTTTAATTTGATGCGTGCAAATAACAGGACAATCGCTGTGTTCGAAGAGGGCACAGCCGGAAATATTCAGGAATGTACAATAAAAACTAAAGTTATTGCTTTGGATTAAACCGGCAATATACAATTTGAATAGGCACCTGCTTGTTGGAGAAGTGTCATGAAAACATTCTTTAAGTTAACCATTTGTTTGATTTTAATTCAGGCGGCATTATTAAATATGGAAAGGGTTCATGCTCAGGAAAAACCTCAAGTTACATCTAAGATTATCGAAGTCTTAGAGGCTAACAAAGATTCTTCGGACAAGGACCTTCAAATGATATGCAGGGCGAAGCTCATGCAATACTCTAAAAAATAAATGCGTATAGGTCCTGTTCTGAAAATAACGCTATTCAAAAAACAGAAAAAAGCGGTGATATTACATATTTTTCCGCACAGGAACTGATCAATCCTTCGCTCTTTGACAAGTTCAGGTGAGTTTTTTGCCTTTTTTGTTATTATTTGCAATTGGCACCTTAACGTTCGCGTGGGGTCCTGGTCATGAGGATTGCACTCCTTGTCAGATTTGGGAATACATCGGTGGTGAGTGGCAGTGCTACCCTGACCCTCCCTGCGAGGATTGTGGCTGTGTTGAATGCAAGCATGGAGCATATCGCAAGTGCCCATTTGAATTCTATGGTAAGGACTATTATAGTGAGTACTGTTGCGCATGGAAATGCGATATTGAGACTCAGTTCTGCTGTCACACCTATCCTCATAGTAGCGACTGCGAATGCTGCAATAATGATACCCAAACTTGTTGTAACGGGGACTGCTGCGATAAAGATTGTGAAGCTTGTGTAAACGACCAGTGTAAACTCATTGATATAGATTCCGTCACTTCCAATAAGGATGTTGCCTGTATCGGTTGTGATGTTACTTTCACCGTTGTAACCGATCCTCCCGGCCATGGAGATAAAGTGTCGTGGTCCGGAGGAGGTACGCCGCCAAGCCAATATGGTGGCTCTACATTTACAACGCATTGGTATACTCATGGCTCAAAAACTGTGACTGCCAGCATTTGCACGAAGAGCGGCTCGAAGCAAGTAACTATCGCAGCACCAACCAATTTTCATCAAGTTGGGTCAGGCGTGGATATAGGTAATGGTGCACTTCAATTCTATTATGAATGGGAATCAACTACAGGGAATTTGAGTGATTTAAGTGGTTGTAAAGTTGGAGAGAAAGTGGATTATCCCGGAGGAAACCCCTATTATTGGCCGTCACCTCCTTGGTTTGGTTCGACGGACAATCCGACAACTACTGACGATTCAGCTACTATCGGGTTTGGGTGGGATACTCACTCAACCAAGCCATTTACCACTCCTTATCAGGGTTCTTCTTTTTCAGCAACACAAATATATCGATACTGGGGCTGTCCTGGTCCGCCATATACAACTTTAATGGGACCGCATTCAATAAACCGTTCTGTGTATGCAGACCCAGGTTGCAGCAGTGGCTGGGAGTATAAGGTTCAAAAAACCGGCGCTTCAGCCACAGTGTGTCTACCTTAGATAATAACATTTAAAAAACCAAAAAATAAGTGATGAATGAACCAAACAAAAGTATGTTATAGAATAGTTAGAAAGGCAAAACAATGATTACTGAATTAAAAAGGATTGGTTATCTCTTGCTGATAAGTTTTATACTGGGTCTATCTGTTGATATGCTTAACACCGCTTATTCGCAAGAACAAGAAGAATCTCTTGAATGGAGTATCGAAACTTCTAAAAAGACTTTCTATCCTGGAGAACCCATATTATTAACTCTTAATATCAAGAATATGGGGAGACAAGAAGTAGAGGTGGGTTTTGGGCCGGATGGTATTGGTGTTTTTTCGATGGAAATCTACGACAGCTCAAATAAAGTTATGGCTAAAGGTGGCAGAATCGAAAGATACGGCTTCTCAACTAGAGGTACTCTTAAAGTATTCCCAAACATAATAGGTCAAAGGCCGGTCGTGTTGAATCAGTGGTGCTCGACTTTATTACCACCCGGGCAATACCATATTATATGTTATGCTGAACCTTACACTATTCCAAAAGTTACAGACCCAAATATAAAAACGGTAAAGGCACGTTATCTTCCAAAGGTTACTCTGGAATTGGATATAGAAATAATGAAAATGGATGAATCTAAATTCAAGCAGATATTAGCAGATTTGGCTAAGTGGGCATTGAAAGAAAATGTGAAAGGCAGGGAAGAACGAGCGAATCGGCGAATAGCAAGAGAGATGCTTGCCTTTGCCGAATCAGACCTGGCAGTTTCATATCAGTTAAAGGTCTTAAGGGCAGAGCCATCAACCCGGCTAAAATGGGATGTAATAAATTCTCTTGCTCGGTCAGGCACTATAGAGGCGGCCGATGGCCTGATACAGATAATAAATGAAAAGCAAGATTGCGCCGAGTGTCTGAGCGATGTAAAACCGCAAATAATAGATGCAGTGTACAGACTTCGAGAAACTGGGAAACCAGACATTATTAATGCAACAGGCGAGTTTGTAGCGAAATACAAACGGCCTATTCTGGCAGAACCAGCAGACTGAAAATCTTTAGTTATGTTGTAATAGAGGGTGGTTCATATCTTTTGCGCTAAAGAAATTGACCAGCCATTTGTTCTTTGACAATTTAAGGTGAGTTTTTTGCCTTTTTGTTATTATTTGCAATTGGCACCTTAACGTTCGCGTGGGGTCCTGGTCATGAGGATTGCACTCCTTGTCAGATTTGGGAATACATCGGTGGTGAGTGGCAGTGCTACCCTGACCCTCCCTGCGAGGATTGTGGCTGTGTTGAATGCAAGCATGGAGCATATCGCAAGTGCCCATTTGAATTCTATGGTAAGGACTATTATAGTGAGTACTGTTGCGCATGGAAATGCGATATTGAGACCCAGTTCTGCTGTCATACTGACCCTCACGGCCCCGGCTGTCACTGCTGCCCGTCTGGCTGGGAATGTTGTTATGGTGTAGACAAATGCTGCGACCCAGCCTTGTGCGAGACTTGCGTAGGGGGCACGTGCCAGGATAGATGCGCTGATTGCATGAATTGCGTGTTTGGCGACTGTATCGATATTAAATGTGCGGTATTAGGCGAATGTGAAAGATGTAATGAAATTACGGGTGAGTGTGAATCTACATGTAATTCTGACGAGTGCTGTGACAATGACACCTGTGTAGACAAATGTGAACCAGATGGCGGGCCTTGTGAGTGGACATACCCTGGAGTAGAGTCGCAATGTCAAGTCCAAGATCCGGGCGGAAACTTGAATTGTTTCCCTGATGAAGAGGGCAAAATTTGCGATTGGTATGTTGTAGGAACTGAACGTACAACCAGCGCTAAATGTGCAGATTGTGCTCCAAACTGTACCACAATTATAACAGGCAGTTGTGTTATGCTTAAAGCAAGGGTGTGTAAGTCCTATTTAATAGTTGGTTGTTTATGCGGGCCCGACGGCCCTTCACAATATGCAGGCTGGTACGAGCAGTGCATTTAGTACTTACGAACATATGGAGTTCAAGGTTGTGAGAGTATTATTTTTGAATACGGTAAATTGTAAGTTTATAGGAGCTAAAATTATGAAAGATGGGAAAAAGAGGTCAATAGCTCATGCGACTAAAGATAACTTTTTTGTTAGAAAGTCTTTTTTTCGCTTTGATGTGTTTTTAACATTCCTTTCTCTATTGGTTTTTCAAGCAGTAGGAGCAGAAGAAGTTATAAAACGTGATGAACTCAAGGAACTATCTAAAAACATTAGAAAAGCAGAAATGGCATTAACTAATATTAAAATAGAGGCCGAGGCTTGGGTAGAAAACGGCCCATCACCAACCGGTCCTTGGTTAAGAACACCTATTTATTGGTATTCTACTACGTGGTTTTCGGGAAATTGGTCTACTCGTGCATGGAACGATCAAGACCGAGTTTTTGAGCAAAAAATCACAGGAAAAGCGAGAGTTGATGTTCACCTCGAAGTGCTCGAATGGCAGGATGGTGCTGCTCCATATGCAGAGTCAAGTTCTTCCTTTAGTTTTGATGGAAAGTGTGGTAGAGTTATAGACCACACAAGAGGTTGTAGTGGTAAACCGTTTCCAGTGAAACAGGGAAAAGTGTTGGCGGAAGCACCCAGAATTTTAGGAAGTGGCCCATATAAAAACTTTTCGGGAATAGGATTTTCTTTGCAATTTTTCGATTCTGAAATATTCAAATTCTCTAAATTTTTCGAATTAGCTAGTGACCCTAATTCTGAAGTAGCAACCGAGCTCAAGTTCTGTCGTGAAAAATTTGAGGGGGTCGACTGCATTAAAATGAGCTCAAAGTTTGGCAACCTAATATACTGGCTCGACCCTTCCAATGGATTCGCATTGCGCGGCAAAAAATCCGTCGCTCAATACGAG
>CAZUTR010000101.1:0-8251 GCA_964623545.1 uncultured Pirellulales bacterium
TGTTTATGGGCGTATTTGGCGGGAACTGCTGCAGCAGTGAGATAGTAGTAAGCTGTGGGAAAGCCCATGTGTCCGGCACGCAAACGAGGATGTCGACGCCGGCTTTGTGAAACTGCTGGGCGACGATGTCAGCTTGTGCTTCGCCATCTATCAGAACCGTAGAATAAACCACCGGCACCACAGTCTTGTCGGGTAAAACTACTGAGCCGCTGATTGTATCTGCCGCCATCTTCGCGATGTTCTGACAACGAGTTCGGCTTACCTGGTCAATACGCGGGTCACCGGTTGCAAAAACACCAATGACAGGGACTTTCGGCGCAGCTTTCCGTATATTTGGTAAGCGCGTTGGATTAATTTTCTTTCCACGTTCCATTATCGAGTCCTCTTATAGTAACTTTATTTTTCCATATCACTAAATGTATAGCTTTTCAAAAATAAAGCAACTGATTTTTCGATCAAAAATGAACAACTGATTGAGGCGGTCGTTACTGCTGCTTTTAAAAAAGCAAAAAAATAATAATTGTTATACATCAGGCCATCTACATTGAGTCGTTCAACGGTAAGCTGCGTGATTATGTTTTAGATCGTGAAGTATTTTATTCGGTAAAGCAAGCAACGGTTGTTGTGGAGAACCGGCGATTGTAATATAATAATCATCGTCCGCACAGCGGATTGGGTTATACGACCTCTGTGGCGTTTGCAGCTGGTTGTATTTCTTCGGCTTCGCTTACGGCTCAGCCTTAGGAATACAGGACGGGAAACATGGATAACTCTCTAATCGAATGTAGTACATAATTCGGGGTCAGATAAATGAAGCTGGATGAGAGAAGACAGAAATTGATTAAAAGGACATTTCTGGATTATCAGCAGGGGCTGGAATTTATAGAAAATCCATTGATTTTCAGTAAGGCCAAAGGTTTATATTACTGGGACACAGAGGGCAACAGATATTTTGATGCGATAGGGGGGATATTTGTCGCATCGTTGGGGCATGGACATCCTCGGATAATCGATGCATTATGCAAACAGGCCGAGGTAATTACTTTTGCCGCCCCCTTACATGGCATATCCGATGTTACTCTGAATTTTGTGGAAAAACTCGGCTCGGTGACGCCGGATAACCTTAATTTTATAAAGCCGTTTAGCGGAGGTTCGGAGAGTGTTGAGTCGGCGCTGAAGTTTGCCCGTCAATACTTCAAACAAACTGGTCATCCGGGAAAGTATAAATTTATAAGCAGATATATGGGCTATCACGGCAGTACTTTCGGAGCAATGTCGGCGAGCGGCACGGGAAAGAGAAAAACAAAATTCGAGCCGCAGATGGCCGGTTTCTTGAAAGTTCCAAATCCTAATTATTTGCGTGATAGATTTTCCTCATGGGAAGAATGCAACCGGTTCGCAGCAAAAATGTTTGAGGATGTGATTATTCACGAGGACCCTGAAACTGTTGCCGGCATAATAGTAGAGCCGGTGGGAAACACGGGCGGGATAATAACTCCGACGGAAGAGTATTATCAAATTCTTCGTCAAATATGTGACCGCTATAATGTTTTGTTAATATTTGATGAGATAATTACCGCTTACGGTAAGACTGGTAATATGTTTGCTGCTCAGACCTACGGAGTGACACCGGATATTATTTGCGGAGGAAAAGGTCTCGGCAGCGGTGTAATACCTTTAGGAGCTATGATAGCAAGGGAGGATTTGGGGGATGCATTTCTCGGGCGTGCTGAAGAAGAAGTTCAATTTGCGCATGGAAATACATTTGCAGGCAATCCTTTGGCATGCGCAGTTGGTATCGCTGTCATTGACGAGATTGTCGAGAACCAATTTGATAAAAAAGCAGCAGAATTAGGTAGATATTTGTTTGGTAAACTTGAGAGCCTAAAGAAATACGGAGTTGTTCGTGAGGTGCGAGGAAAAGGTATCTTTTTAGGCGTTGAACTTATTAAGGATGAAAAGACTAATGAGCCGTTTGCTGAACTTGGTCAGGCATTAAAGAAGGCAGCTTTGAAAAATCGGTTGATAATGCGCATTGACCCAACCTGGTTTGCTGTGGCGCCCGCCCTTATTGCTGAGAAATCTGATATTGACCAGATGTTCGAACTTATCGAGAAGAGCTTAAAAGATGCGCTGGATATGGTAAGGAGTTGAGGTTTGCTGATATTTTAAAAAAAGCGGCCTGAAAAACATCCAGGCCGCTGCTAAAAATACGATTTAATACATTAATCTTTAAGCCATTGCCCTCCGGTTTCTATGTTTTCCTGAGTGAAGACACGAGATTCAAGAGTTATTTCCTTTTCGACCGTTTTTCCATTTAGTATGTCAAGAGCGACTTCGATTGCCTTTTCACCGCCGGTTGGGTATTCAAAACTTGCCTGCATAATACCCTGTTTGACGTAGGCTTGGCCTTCCTGCGGCAATGCGTCAATACCAACAAATATAATGTCTTTCTCGCGCCCAACGGCTTGTGACGCAAGGTAAGCGCCGTGCGCACCGGGGTCATTGTGGGCATAGACAAGGTCGATTTTATCAAATCTTGCCAAAGCTGATTCCATTTCTTTTCTGGCATTTGGTTCGAGCCACTTCATGTCAGCTTCGAAGATTATTTCAATTTCACTTGCCTTTATTCCTTCTCGAAAGCCGGTGTGGCGGTCCTGGCCTGGTGTTGAGGTCATAAGCCCTTTTAGTTCAACGACCTGGCCTTTACCCGCGAGCTTTTCCACTATCCACTTGCCTGCGGCTTTGCCGATTTTCTTGTTGTCCGCACCTATAAAACATGTGTACTGGTCTGCGAGCACTCGTCGGTCGAGAACAATAACAGGAATGCCTTTTTGATATGCCTGTGCAACAACCGGTGTCAAAGGAGCCGCCTCCTTGGGAGAGATTATAATTAAATCAACATCTGCGCTTGTAAATTCCTCCATCTGCGCCCGCTGCTTGAGGGTGTCGTTCTGGGCATCTTTATAGACTACTTTGAGTTCCGATTGTTTGTCGGCAGCCATCTTGACATCAGCATTCATTTGCACTCGCCAAGGTTCTCCAAGATTGCATTGACTCATCCCGATGGTCCATTTTGGCTCGGAAGTTTGCTCGGTTGGAGTTTTTCTTTTGCAGCCTATTGTAACCACAATCATTGTCACAACAATCAGATAGCAAATCAGTAATATTTTTCTTTTCATATCTTGCCCTTTCAGTTTAAATAAATTCTCTATTGTTTTCTTCCCTTCTGTAGCAGGACCGCTGCGATAATTATTGCTCCTGTAAGCATCAATCTTTTATCCTCACCCACAGCATTAATACTCAGAATCTTTTCAAGATATCCAATAGTAAGAACACCAATAAGTGTCCACCAAATGCTGCCGCGTCCACCCTGCAGGGTAGTACCGCCGATAACCACCATTGCAATAGCGGAAAGCTCATAGGCAACACCTGCTTCAGGGTCACCCTGCAGTTCCTGAGCGGCCTGGCATATACCGGCGACAGCACAGAACAGGCCGCTCATGCTGTACGCCAGTATCTTGGTTGCCGATACTGGTACGCCTGAAAGCCTGGCGGCCTCTTCGTTGCCTCCGACTGCAAAAAGGTATCGGCCGTGTCTTAATTTAGCCAACAATATCCAGGATATAAACAGACATACAAGAAATATAAGTGTAACGACTGTGATGTTGTCACCCAGAACCTTCGAATTTATAACATTGAATATTTCAGGAACTTCAACGTATTTATATGAGCCGTCAAGCTGCTTCACAGCTGTGGATATCTTCTGCCCTCCGGATACCCATTTAGCTACCCCTCGGGCAAAGACCATCATCGCAAGTGTTGCTATAAAAGGTTGAATTCGAAACTTTGCTATGATTGAACCTGAAAACGCGCCACAGATAATACCTATCACAAGGCAAGCTATTATGGCTACCGGTGCAGCGATATTTTTATGAATTGTAAAAAGTGAGAAAGAGACCGCTGTAAGTGCAAGGATGCTGCCGACGGAAAGGTCAATTCCACCAGTTATAATAACCAGCGTCATGCCGCAGGCAAGAACTCCGTAAACCGAAACAGCCCGCAGCATGTCACGGTGTGTACCCCACTTGTAAAAAGCCCCGTCAGCACTGAAAATCAATCCTATGATAAAAACTATAATCAAAGCACCGAGGGCCCTCGCTGTAGGCGATGTAATAAAACTATCGGATGAAAGATTCAAATCAAACTTTGAAGCGGCTTTTTTCCCTGTCACAGTAACTCCTTTTTCCTTTTGCTCAATCACTTGGTTTTAGCCCATGGCAGCGTTGAGAATCTTCTCCTGGGTCGCCTGTTCCGCAGTGAATTCAGCGGTAATCCTTCCACGATGCATGACAATAATTCTATCACTCATAGCCAGCAGCTCCGGCATTTCTGAGGTAATTAAAACAATTGCAATTCCCTGTTTAGTCCACTGGTTCATAAGCTCATATATATCGTGCTTTGCACCAACATCGACACCGCGCGTAGGCTCATCAAGAAGAAATACTTTGGGTTTTGTTTCAATCCATTTTGCCATCACCACTTTTTGCTGGTTACCTCCGGAAAGTGAGCTGACTAGCATTTTCATGCTCGCAGCTTTAAGATTTAAAGCTTCTTTTTGTCTTATCGAGGCCTCCGTTTCTTCACCGGGTCTGAGCCAGCCGTATGGCGAATATTCTTTAAGAACGGCAAGGGTCGTATTATGAATAATGTTCATTTCAAGCACAAGTCCGGTTGCTTTACGGTCGTTCGTGAGAAGTGATATACCACTTTTAATGGCATTGGCAGGATTAGTAGGATTATATGTTTTGCCGTCAAGTTCTGCTGTGCCCCGTACAGTCGGGCCGTATGTCCCGAATATGCCGTTTAGCAGCTCACTGTTTCCAGAACCCTGCAGTCCCGCAATACCGAGTATTTCTCCCGACCTGACGGATAAAGATACATTATCGACCGCAGGTATTGGCTTTCCTGTCGGGTCAGGGACGGAAAAATCGGTTACTTTGAATCTGACATTGCTGGGCGTTATTTTAGACCGTGGAAACTGCTGGTCAAGTTCCCTGCCAACCATCCACTTAATAAGTTTTGCCTGCTCCAACTGTGAGGATTCTGCGGTACCGATGTATTTGCCGTCACGCAGCACAGTGACGCGGTCGGCAATTTTATAAATCTCTTCCATTTTATGGGTGATATAGATTATGCCGCAGCCGGCTTGCTTGAGTCCTTCGATGATTGTAAACAGTTTTTCAACCTCAACGTCGGTTAAAGCGCTGGTTGGCTCATCCATCACAATTATACGACAATCGAACGACAAGGCTTTACAAATTTCCATCATCTGTTGTATGCTAAGTGGGTATTGTCCTACCTCGCGAGTTACGTCGATATCAAGCCCAATTTCAGAAAGAAGCTTGTGGGCTTCGTTTATCATACTTTTTTTATCAAGCCAGGGCCCCGAACATTTCTCTCGTCCAAGATAAATATTTTCAGCAACTGTCATTGAAGTTACCAACGATAGTTCCTGGTGAATAACAGATATTCCATGGGCGGCAGCTTCGTGTATTGAGCTGAAACGAACCGGTTTCGAATTTAAAAAAATTCTGCCGTTGTATTCGGTATGTACCCCTGCAAGGATTTTAATTAAAGTGCTTTTGCCCGCACCGTTTTCTCCTGCAAGAACATGAACCTCGCCGCTGTTGAGGTCAAATTGAACGTCTGTAAGCACCTGCACGCCTGAAAAGCTTTTGCAAATGCCAGTCATTTTCAGCAACTGATTGTCGGATTTATCTTGATACTTCATTGGTGGGGATTTTCTTCTTTGCCGGTGTCCAGCCGTATGTAACATACTGATGGTCGAAAGTACCATCATCGTAAAGGTCGAATACTCCATAGCCTTCATCGCACTCATAGTGGTCGCCATCCCACCAGGCACCACAAACAGCACCGTCACAAATATAAGTTAAATCGTTGTAAACTGCACGGTCAAGAAGATGCATATGGCCGCTGATGCAAAGCCGCACATTAGGGTGTTTGTAGAATAAGTCTTTTATTCTTCTGGCATCTATGTGCATCCACTCGTCAGGCAGGGTCCATCTTCCCGTCTTTTCATTATCACCGTCGAGATAAGCGGAAACTGAAAGTATCGGGATATGACTGATAATACAAATATGGAAATCTTTTGATGACTGCAGTTGTTTTTCCAGCCATTCGAACTGCTCTTCGTCGAGTTTAGCTGTATAAATACTATCATCGGGATATGTGCTGTCGAGTATGATGAAACGCCAGGGTTCTTTATCAAAGCTATAGTATCGATTCGGCAGTTCGAGTTCGTGAACAGCTCGTTTCTTCCCCCACAGGGCTTCCTCACCGGTGGTCTTGCTGTTCTCCTTGTCCCAGCCCCACACATCGTGATTGCCTATGCAGTGCTTGACCGGCAGATGGCATATTTTGGCAAATATCCGCCTAAGTAGTTTAAATTGTGTACCTGTCCAGCTATCGCTGGCACCAAGGCAGTCCATTATGTTGTCGCCGCCGGTAATAATCATCTCAGGTGTGTCTTCAAGAGACTGGACATGACGCAGGGCGGCAACCAGACCTTCGGGCGCATTCTTTTTAGGCTCGACATGAATGTCGGTCAAATGCGCAAATCTTATTGTACGCTTCTTATTCCTTTTCTTGCTTTTCCCTTGAGCGGAAGATGCAACTGCAGCGGTAAGACCAAGAGCTGCCGACGTTGAAGCAGTAATGAATTTGCGTCTCGATATTTTTTTGGGTGACTTCGACATATTACACTCCCATCGAAAATTATTCATTTTATTTCAGCTTATTAAAGCTTAGTTTGTTTCAGAATTCAATGTTTTTATTAAAATCTGATATTATTTCGCTTGAAGCGTTCAATCAGCAACAATAAAATCAAGAACGCAAAAGGAATGGCACTATGATATCAGGACATTATAAAGTTATTGTTTTAGCACTTCTTCTCATTACCCAAATGACATCATCCTCTGCTGACTGTCCTAATATGAATAATCATTATATTGATGGCCCTAATAATTGTGCTGAGAGAGAATTGTGGATTAGAGCCGCTGAAGAATTTCGTGAAAAAGTCCGCGAAGACATCGAGAAATCTAATAACAATGCCTGGAAAATTTACGACAGGGCTGATTTACAATGGGTAAGCCGAAATTTCACGAGCACGATGTGTATGATGTTTGACCGTCACTTTTATGACCCTAATACAAATGAATATCTGATTGATTCTTTTCTTTCCGATGGTGAGAAACAATTCGGCGGCTATGACAGCATCATATTGTGGCATGCCTATCCGAGATTAGGTATCGACGAAAGAAATCAATTCGATATGTATCGAGAAATGCCTGGCCGTCTGGAAGGTATAAGAGAAATTGTAAATAAATGTCACTCAAAGGGAGCAAAGGTTTTCATAGACTATAACCCGTGGGATACAGGGACACGCCGAGAGGACAAAGATGATTTTCAGCTCCTGGCTGATATCGTGGGTGCGATAGATGTGGATGGTGTTTTCCTCGATACCCTGTCAGCAGGTTCGCCGAAGTTGAGAGCTGCTCTGGATAAAGTAAAGCCGGGATTAGCTCTCGTAAGCGAGGGGCAACCTGAATTTAAACAGCTTAGTGTGTGCAGCGGTTCATGGGCTCAATGGTTTGAAGAGTTCGAAAAACCCGGTGTCTTAAAGCTGCGATGGATTGAGCCTCGTCATATGCAATATCAGATTCGTCGTTGGGACCGTTCTCGCAGTGACGAGATAGCAACGGCCTTTTTCAACGGCAGCGGCATGATGGTTTGGGAGAACATTTTCGGTACGTACAACCCGTGGGAACTACAGGACCGAAGAGACTGGAAAAGGGCCAACACAATACTGCATTTCTTTGCCGAAGTTTTTATTGAGGGTCGATGGCAGCCTTACTATCCGGCAAAAGCAAATGATGTTTACATTAACAGCTGGAACAAAGGGGGAACGACAGTTTATGTTCTTGTCAACCGGGGGAAAAACCTTAAAAGTAAGATGCTTTTCGAAGTTTCATCCAACAAAAAAAGCTTGTTTTACGATGTTTGGAATGGAAAACCAATTTCCCCGGAAATCTCAGGTCAACCTGCTCATATCAAGAATTCATTAGACCGACTTGGATGCATCGTAAAAGTCGAGCAGGGGAAAGTTGATGCTGAACTTCTGCAATTGCTTGAGAAAATGCGTAAGCTACAAGAAGCAGAGGATGTTACT